>JBCBSO010000017.1:0-15014 GCA_039819205.1 Actinomycetota bacterium | reverse complement strand
CGCCGACAATGCCGCCGGTGTTGTGCGTACCGCTGCGGCGGTCGCGTTCTTGTCCGCCACCGACGATCAACGGGGCCACACGCGGACCACCGATCTCGGCCAAAACGCCGACGCCCTTCGGTCCACCGAACTTGTGGGCGCTGAGCGAGAGCAGGTCGACGTGCGGGGTGACCGTGCGCAGATCGAGCCAGCACGCGGCCTGTACGGCATCGGTGTGCAGTAGTGCGTCGGGCGCGTGCCGACGCACCACCCGCGCCACGGCTTCGATGTCGTTGATCGTCCCGACCTCGTTGTTCACCGCCATCACGCTGACCACCGACACCTGATCGGCGGCGGCGAGCACGTCGGCGAGCTGGTCGAGGTCGATCGCCCCGGTCGCATCGACGCCGACGACGAGGCCACCGAGTTGCTCGACCGGATGGAGCACTGCATGATGCTCCACCGCTGAGCACACGGCACTCCCGCCCAGGGCGCGGACCGCACCGAAGATCGCCGTGTTGTCACTCTCGGTACCACACCCAGTGAAGACGATCTCGTTCGGCCGGCAGCCGAGCACCGCAGCGACACGATCGCGCGACTCGTCCACCGCTTTGCGCGATCGGCGGGCGAAGCGATGTGAACCCGACGCGTTGGCGTACTGGTCGGCGAAGAACGGCGTCATCGCCTCGATCGCCGGCGTCCGCATCGGCGTCGACGCAGCGTGGTCGAGATAGGTCAACGAGGTGGCGACCGCCATGGGATCAGGCTACGGCGCATACGGTGCTCCGATGGACGCAGATCGTTCCGAGGCCCGCCCCGCCGATGCACCCGAGGCATACGGCGAGGCGTTCGCCGATGTTTACGACGAGTGGTACCACGACGTCAGCGATGTCGAGGCCACGGTCGCGTTCCTCGACGCGCTGCGAACCGGCAACGACGAGCTGCTCGAACTCGGCGTGGGGACCGGCCGGTTGGCGATCCCGCTCGCCGCCACGGGCTTCGCCGTCACCGGCGTCGACGCCAGCACCGCAATGCTCGAGCGGCTCCGCCTCGCGGACACGCACGGCACGGTGTCGGTGGTGTGCGGCGACATGGTCGATGACCTGCCGTCCGGCCCGTTTCACGTCGCGCTCATCGCCTTCAACACGTTGTTCAATCTGCTCACCGCGACGCGCCAACAACAGCTGTTCACCGCCGTGGCCAGCCGATTGCATCCCGAAGGGCGGTTCGTCGTCGAGGCGTTCGTCCCAGACACCGACCACTACGCCGGCGAACGCGTCGACGTGCGTTCGATGGACCCCGGGCGAGTCGTCTTGTCGGTGTCGCGCCACAACAACGACACGCAACGGGCCGACGGCCAGTTCGTCGAGCTCATCGATGGGGCCCCGGTACAGCTCCGCCCGTGGTCGATTCGCTGGGCAACGCCGGCACAGCTCGACGACATGGCCGCCGCAGCAGGCATGCGTCTCGAACAGCGCGTCGCCGACATGCACGGCAGCACGTTCGACGACGACTCACCCGCCCACGTGTCGGTGTACCGACCCACTTGAGCCGTTCTGTTCGCGGAATCCGGCGCCTCGCGCCTGGATTCCCCGGTTTTTCGGAAGGACCGGTGATTCAGAACGAGTGGTAGCCGCCGTCGATGGTGATCACGTCGCCGGTGTGATAGCTGGAGGCGGCGCTCGCCAGGTACACCGCCAAGCCGCCGAAGTCGGCCGGTGTACCCCACCGCCGCATGGGTACCCGCGGCAACACCTTGTCGACGAAACGGTCCCATCCGAACGCCCCTGCGGTCATGTCGCTCTCGATCCAGCCCGGCAACACCGAGTTGCACCGGATGCCGTGGCGCGCATGTTGCACAGCGATCGCCTTCATCATCGAGTTCACCCCGGCCTTCGACGCGCCGTAGTGCTGCCCGGATTGTTGCCCGAAGAACGCCGAACCCGACGTGGTGAACACGACTGCGCCGCCGCGCTCGTCCCCCTCGTCGAACCGCGCCACCATGTGGCGCACCGCCTCGCGGGCGGTGAAGAATGCGCCGTCGAGGTTGACGCGCATCACCCGCCGCCACTCGTCGCTGGTCATGTCGACGAAGCTCGGCGCTTGCCCCCCGACGCCGGCGTTGACGAACACCGAGTCGACCCGACCGAGGTCCGCAACCGTCTCGGACATCGCCGCCACGACGGCACCTTCATCGCCGACATCGCACACGATCGATCGCACCTCACCACCGTGCGCGGCGAGCGCCTCGGCAGCGCGCCCGTTCTTGTCGGCGTTCGTTCCCCAAATGGATACGTCGGCGCCGTGGGCAGCGAGCGCGTCGGCCATACCGAGGCCGATCCCGCCGTTGCCGCCGGTGACCAGCGCAACGTGTCCTGACAGGTCGAACGGCGACGAGGGCGGCGGTGCGACAGAGTTCATCGTGTCGATCGTACGAGTGCGCTTGCGGACGCAGCGCAACGCAGGCGCCCCGGCCGCCAGATAGCGTCGTCTCCCGCATGTATCTCGAGCGCATTACCGAGCCGGCCGACCTCCGTGGTCTGTCCTACGAGCAGCTCGACGATCTGGCGGGCGAGATCCGTGACTTCATCGTGTCGGCGGTGGCCGACAACAGCGGTCACCTCGGTTCGAACCTCGGCGCTGTCGAGTTGACGCTGGCGCTCCACCGGGTGTTCGACTCGCCGCTCGATGCGGTGCTGTGGGATACCGGACACCAGGCGTACGTGCACAAGATCGTCACCGGTCGCCAGGCACAGTTCGAAGAACTTCGCCAGGCTGGCGGCTTGTCGGGGTACCCGAGCCGCGAGGAATCGTCGCACGACTACATCGAGAACAGCCACGCCTCCACCGTGCTGTCGTATGCCTACGGGATGTGCGTCGCCCGCGACACCGGCACCGATCCGCACCGCCACATCGTGGCCGTGATCGGCGACGGCTCGATGACCGGTGGGATGGCCTACGAGGCGCTGAACAACATCGGCCACGGTGGACGCAACGTGATCATGGTGCTCAACGACAACGGGCGGTCGTATGCCCCGACCGTGTCGAACCTGTCGGCGAATACCCAGGGTCAAGACCCACGCGCCAACCACCCGAGTCTCCCCGATCGGATGACCGACCGCCTCTCGCACGCCCTCACCGACGTCCGCCTCAACCCGGTGTACGTCCGCCGCCAACGACGGCTGGAGGAGTTTCTGCAGAATCTCCCGGTCGTCGGGCATCAGGCCGGCTCGGCGATGGACGCCTTCAAGGCCGGGGTACGCGAGTTTCTGCAGCCGCCGTCATTCTTCGAGGCGCTCGGGGTGCGGTATGTCGGCCCGTTCAATGGCCACAACGTCGAAGAGATCGAACACGCACTGCACAACGCGATCGAGCTCAGCGACGAGGGACCGATCCTGGTGCACGTGCTCACCCAGAAGGGCCGGGGCTACTCGCCTGCCGAGGACGACGACGAGAAGCACCTTCACGATGCGCCGGTCTTCGACCCCGCCGTCGGGCCACCGAAGGCGGTGGCCACCGGATACACCCAGGCCTTCGCCGAGTCGGTGGTCAAGGTCGCCGAGAACGACGACCGGATCGTCGCCATCACTGCGGCGATGCCCGGTCCGACGGGACTGCTCCCCTTTCAGGAGCGATTCCCCGATCGGTTCTTCGACGTCGGGATCGCCGAGCAACACGCGGTCACCGCCGCGGCCGGAATGGCGATGGGCGGCCTCCGCCCGATCGTCGCCATCTACTCCACGTTTCTCAACCGCGCCTGGGATCAGGTGGTGTACGACGTCGCGCTGCACCGCTTGCCGGTGATCTTCTGTCTCGATCGGGCCGGCGTGACCGGTCCCGATGGCGCAAGTCACCACGGCGTCTACGACATGGCGCTGCTCGCCAAGGTGCCAGGAATGCGCGTGCTCGCACCGTCGAGTGCACAAGAGCTGGCCCAGATGCTGCAGGATGCGGTCAGCCTCGTCGATGCGGGTCCCATCGCCATTCGGTACCCGCGCGGCGCCGCCCGGCAAGTCGACGAACACGGGGTCGGCGAAGGGCTGCGGGCGCGCAAGGTGCGCACCGGCGCCGACGGGTGCATCATCGCCATCGGCAAGATGCTGGAGGTGGCCGAACGCGCCGCCGACGAACTGGCAGCGGCCGGGTCCGAGGTCACGGTGTGGGATGCGCGGAGCTGCGCGCCGCTCGATGCCGACATGATCGCGGACGCGGCCGAGCATCCCCACGTGGTCACGATCGAAGACGGCATCCGCGCTGGCGGCATCGGCATGACGATCACCGACGAAGTGTGCGCGATCGACCCGACCACACCGGTATCGGTGCTCGGCCTGCCGACGCAGTTCATCGCGCACGATCCCAAGCCCGCCAACATCCATGGCCGGGCCGGTCTCGATGTCGACGGCGTCGTCGCCGCCATGCGCTCCCGCTGAACGGGGCGCCGGTGACATTCGCTCCGCTGCGCACCGAGCGGCTGCTGCTGCGTCCCGCCCGGACGACCGACCTCGATGCGCTCATCGAGCGGCGCAACGAGCCCGAGGTGGCCGCCCTCCAGGCGTGGGAAGTTCCCTACACCCGCGAACGCGCTGCCCAGCTGTTCGAGGGCCTGCTCGCAATGGACGGCCCACAGACCGACGAGTGGTGGATGCTGACGATCGCCGACCACGGCGACACGGCCGTGTACGGCGACCTCGCACTACGGCTCACGTGGGACGGTCGGACCGCAGAGATCGGCTACACGCTCGCTCGCGCCCACTGGGGGCAGGGCTACGCCACCGAGGCGTCGGCGGCGCTGATCGAGCACCTCTTCGAGCACCTCGGCGTGCACCGCATCGAGGCGACCCTGCACCCGGCGAACACTGCATCGGCACGAGTGATCGAACGTTGCGGCCTGCTCTACGAGGGCCGAACCCGCGGGTCGTTCTGGGTTGGTGACGAACAGACCGACGACCTGCTCTACGGCATGTTGCGCAACGACTGGGACGTATGGCGCGGGCGACCGCGTACGCCGCCCGATCGGGTCGAGCTCGTCGAGATCACCCCGGACAACGCCAGGGCCGTCACTCGTCTGCGCACCCACCACAGCCAGCAAGCGTTCGTCTCTCCGGTCATCGACTCGTTCGCCGACGCCCTGGTTCCCGAAGTCATCGATGGAGCGCCAGTCGTGCCGTGGTATCGAGCGGTCCAGGCCGATGAGGATCTTGTCGGATTCGTCATGGTCGCCGAGCCGACATCGCATCACCCCGATCCGTACCTGTGGCGGCTGCTGATCGACCGGCTCCATCAACGCCGAGGCATCGGCACCCGCGTGCTCGATCTCGTCGTCGACCAGTGCCGATCGTGGAACGCCGACGCCCTCGATACGTCGTGGGAAGAGGGCCACGGATCGCCAGCCCCGCTGTATCTGGGATACGGATTCGCGCCGACCGGGCGGATCATCGATGGCGAAACGGAGGGTCGGCTCGAGCTGGCGTAGCCTCCGCTCGTGACCGACTCCGCTCCCCCGCCTGACGACTCCCTCGCCCGCTACGCCGAGTACACCCACCTGCGCATCGAGCGCCCTGGCGACGGCGTCTTGCTGATCACGCTCGACGACCCGGACCGCCTCAACGCGACCGGCGAGCACATGCACAGACAGCTCTCAACGGTGTTCCGCACCGTCGATGACGACCCGTTGACACGCGCCGTCGTGGTGACCGGTGCGGGTCGGGCGTTCTCCGCTGGTGGTGATCTCGACTGGGTCGAGCAGCAGATCGGCGACTACGACCAAACGGTCGCCGTGATGCGTGAAGCGAGCGAGCTCGTGCGGTCGATGATCGACTGCGACACACCGATCGTGTCGGCGATCAACGGCGTCGCAGTCGGCGCGGGGCTGGCGGTTGCATTGCTGGCCGACATCAGCGTGATGAACGAGTCGGCTCGACTGACCGACGGACACGTCCGTCTCGGCGTCGCCGCCGGCGATCACGCGGCCGTGATCTGGCCCCTGCTGTGCGGCATGGCGAAGGCGAAGTACTACCTGATGACCGCGGAGTTCATCGACGGCGCCGAAGCCGAGCGGATCGGCCTCGTCACGATGGCCCTTCCCGCTGACGACGTCCTGCCGAAGGCGCTCGCCATCGCCGAGTCACTCGCCGCTGGCCCGGCCAGCGCGATTCAGTTCACCAAGCGGTCGCTCAACCTGTGGTTGCGCGACGCGTTGCCGGCCTTCGAGACGTCGTTGGCCTACGAGATGCTCAACTTTCTCGGACCCGACGTAGTCGAGGGTCGCGCCGCACTACGCGAGAAGCGTGAACCGAACTTCCGACGGGCGCGGTCGTGACCAACACGACCGATCTGCCATCGCTCGCCGCCGACCTCGAACTCGGCCTGGAGGTCGCCGACGCGGTCGATGCGTACACACTGCCGCGATTCGTGGCCCGCGACTTCGACGTCGATTGGAAGCACAATCAGACCGAGGTGACGGCCATCGATCGCGAGGCCGAAACGATGATTGCGTCGGCGATCCGCTCCGCTCGACCCGACCACGCCGTGTTCGGCGAAGAGCACGGACTCGATGGTGCCGACAGCGCACCGTGGCGGTGGATCATCGACCCGATCGACGGCACATCGGGATTCGTGCGCGGGATCCCGATCTGGGGCACGCTCATCGCGTTGACCCACGTGGATCACGGCGCCGTGCTCGGCATCGTGTCGGCCCCGGCGCTCGGTCGGCGGTGGCATGGCGGCGCGGGTCTCGGCGCCCACCTCACCGCACTTGGCGCAACCCGACCGATCTCGGTGTCGACGGTCGACAATCTCGCCGACGCTCAGGTGAGCGTGACGCACAGCCCGGGCTGGGATCACCTCGGCCGCAGCGCGGCGCTCGTCGAGTTCCAAAATAGGGCGCGCCGCAGCCGCGGCATCGGCGACTTCTGGCAACACCTGATGGTCGCCGAGGGCACGATCGACGTCGCCATCGACGCGGTCGGGGTAGCTCCGTACGACATCGCCGCACTCGCGCCGATCGTCGAGGCGGCGGGCGGTCGGCTCACCGACCGATCAGGCGAAGCGACCTACGAACACGACACGGCGATCACCTCGAACGGCGTGCTTCACGACACGGCCTTGGCCGCAGTCGCCACCGACTGATCCGCTCGCTGTCGGTACCAGTCCACAGTTCGTGCGGCCACCTCGGCCAGGGGCGTGGCGCGCAGACCGAACCGATCGGTGGTTTCCTGACTGTCGACGACGAAGTCGTCGGCGAACTCGTACAACATCTCCACGGTCTCGCGCGCTGCCGGCATGAACAGCCCGGCAGCGCGCAGCTGCCACGCCCGTACGCGACGGGTGCGCGGTTCGACATCGGCCGCCGAGGCGAGCAACGCCACGAGTTCTGCGACCGTCGCCGCGGGCGCACACGGTGCGAGCCACGCCTGCCCAAGCGCGTCGTCGCGCGCTCCGATCTCCACCATCGCGGTCGCCAGGTCGGGAACGTAGGTCACGCTGTGACGCACGTCGAGCGGGCCGAGCACCTCCGCGGCCTTACCAGCGACGAGCGGGGCGATGAACCGCTCGCCGAACATCGACGCCGTGACCCGCGGGCCGATGAAGTCGCTACCGCGGACCGCGACCACCTCGACCACGGCGGCGGAGTACGCCTGCTCGAGTGAAGTCCACATCGCCGCACGCACACGTCCTTTCTTGGTGGTCGCATTCAGCGGGAGGGTGCGGCTGATCGGTCCGTCGACATGTCCGTACCCGTACAGGTTCTCGACGACGACCAGCCGTGCGCCAACGCGGCTACATGCATCGACGACAGCGCGCTGCATCGCGGGAAACTCCTCGGCCCACCGGTGATATGCGGGCTGGGCACACTGATACACCACCGCCGCGCCGGCCAGATGGCGGGCGAGCGCATCGGCGTCGGTGATGTCCACCGCGGCGGACTGTGCGCCCGGCACGGTACGACCGGAGCGGCTGAGGACGACGGCCTCACCGCCATGCCCGGTGATCACGTCCGCAACTGCGGCGCCAACCGGTCCCGCGCCCAGGACCACATGTCGCTTTCCAAACACTGTTTGATCGCTCATGTCTTCATCCAAGTCCAACAGTGTTTGGTTTTCAAGTGTCGTTTGACACATCCTCGATCGGCCCTACACTGCGGTCCATGACGGGCACCGAGTCGCGTCGGGAGCGGCAGCGACGTGAGCTGGTTGCCGAGATCAAGTCGATTGCTCGCCGACAGCTCGAAGAAGGTGGACGCGCCGGCGTGTCATGGCGGGCGATCGCCCGCGAGGTCGGCCTCAACCCAGCGTCGCTCTATACCTACTTTCCCAGCCTCGACGACCTCTTCACCGCACTCCTGCTCGACAGTTACGGCGACCTTGCGGCCGCCACCGAACGCGCCGCAACCACATCCGATGCAGCATCTCCCACGGCGCGCACGATCGACATCGCGCTGGCCTACCGCGCGTGGGCACGCGCCCATCCGGCGCAATACAACCTGTTGTTCACCGACCAGATACCGGGCTACGCGGCGCCGCCGGGCGGGCCGACCGTTGCGGCTCAAACCGCCGTGTTCGAACCGATGCTCGCCGAATTCCGGAGTCTCCACGGCGCGGAGCCATCCGAAGCGTTCTCCGTCACCGTGTTCGCCACGCTGCACGGCTTGGTCTCACTCGAGATCAATCATCATCTCGACTGGATCACCGGCGACCACGAGTCGCTGCTGCGCGAACGTTTCGAGCTGCTCTTGGCCGACGGCGTGTCGACGGCGAATTAGGCGCCGCGCGACAGCGACCGACGGATGCGTCGCTGGCGAGCGTGCATCCCCGCCGGGTGCTCGTCGCCCGCCACGGCATCGAGCAACCGGGCCACCTCGTGGTCGACGCGTTCGGCCGCCACACGGCCGCGCCGGGCGACGACGACGCCGCCCAACGTGACCGGCGCGGCAACGATCGCGAGCGGTGCGGCGAAGGCCGCTCCGACGACCGCCAGCCCAATGCCGGCCGCACCGACGCCGACCATTGCAGTGCCACCGGTGAGGTAGGTCGCCCGCTCGTCGGATCGATCGACAGTGACCCGGACGAGCGTGGTCTCGTCGGCGACCGGGGCGGCGCGCACCGTGACGCTCCGCCGGCCGCCCAGCCGGCCCTCGCCGCGCAAACCACGCACCCGGCGCCATACCCCGGTGGCGACATCGCGACGACGCACCCACCGCACTTCGACCGCACCTACCGACTGGTCGCGCCGCTCACGACGGAGGTGATGGCCAGTGGTCAACCACTCGTCGAGCAGTTCGATCGCGGTGTGGCGGTCGATCGGTACGGTGCGCTCACCACTCACCGCACGCGGACCCGCCACGCGGTCGCCAAGACGACGCTCGGGCGGTGGGCCAAGTCGCTCGATCGCGATGGACCGCCTCGTCAGCTCTGGAGCGATTCCCACCTCGGCGGCCGCCGCGACGACCGTGTCGGCATCGAGTCGGTCGTCGTCGATCGCCCCGTCACCATCGGCGGGCGAACCGCCGTCGAACGCGGCGGCTCGGCTGACGATCCGTTGCACACCGGCTGGATCGAACTCCCCGGTCACACGTTCAGGATAGGGGACGCAGGAGCAAGCAGGGGCAGGCGACCGCCGACGGCGATGGCGGCGGCGCCCAGTAGCGTTGCATCGATGTCCGACCAGACCACGCAACCCGATGGGCGCTCCACCGCGACGCCCGACACGGTCGCGGTGCTCGCCGGACGACGAGCCAGCGGAACCTCCTTGGCCCCCGCGTTGTGGGCCTCGAGCACGTGGCAGTCCGCGAACCTCGACGACGCTCACCGCCGGGCGACCTCCACCCGCCATGATGCGTTCTACAGCCGCTACTCGAACCCGACCGTGCGCTCGTTCGAGGAGGCAGTAGCGGAGCTCGAGCACGCCGACGATGCCCTCGCCGCGGCGTCGGGGATGGGCTCGTTGGCGTCGGTGGTCTTCGCCCTGTGCTCGGCGGGGAGCCATATCGTCGCCCAACGGCAGCTGTACGCCGGCACACTGGCGCTGCTCCAGGGGCCATGCCGCAGGCTCGGCATCGACGTGACCTTCGTCGACGTCGCCGAGCCCGGGGCGTTCAGTGCGGCGGTCGTCCCCGGGCGCACCATGCTGGTGATCGCCGAGTCGCCGTCGAACCCGCGTCTCGAGGTCGCTGATCTCGATGAGCTGGGCTCGATTCGCGGACCATTTACGCTGGTCGACTCGACCTTCGCCACGCCACTTGGTCAGCAACCGCTCCAGCACGGCGTCGATTTGGTCGTGCACTCGGCGACCAAGGGGATCGCCGGCCACAACGACGCCACGCTCGGCGTCGTGGCCGGAGAGCGCGAACTCCTCGACGAGATCTGGGCGTACGCGGTGCTGCACGGTGCAACGCCGTCGCCGTTCGATGCGTTGAACGCGCTGCGCGGGCTGCGCACGCTCGGCGTCCGCACCCGCCATCAGACCGATGCGGCACGCTCGCTCGCTGTGGCCCTCGCCGACCATCCCGCCGTCGGCACGGTGTGTTACCCCGGATTGAGCGAGCACCCCCAACATGGACTCGCGATGAAGCAGATGACCAGCTTCGGGACCGTGCTTGCGTTCGAACTCACCGATCGGGCGACCGTGTCGGCGTTCTTCGACCGTCTGCAGTTGGCCAGAGTGGCGACGTCGCTTGGCGGACCCGAAACGTTGGTGTGCCACCCGGCGACATCAACCCACGCGGGCCTGACACCAGACGAGCAAGCACGCACGGGCGTCACCGACGGTCTGGTGCGCGTATCGGTCGGGCTGGAAGACCCGCACGACATCGTCGGCGACATCGAGCGGGCCCTCTCCTAGCCAACAAAGGATGAGAGACTCGCGGCATGGCCAGCGTGTCCGTCACCAACAACACCGAACGTTCCCGCTATGAGCTCCATCGCGACGGCGAGCTGTGCTCGTTCGGTGACTACCGATGGGCCGACAACGTGGTTGCGGTGTTCCATGTGGAGACCCTCCCAGAGCACCGCGGCGAGGGGAACGCCGACATTCTGATGGCCGGGATCCTCGACGATCTGCGGGCGCTCGGCGCCAAGATCCGCCCGAGCTGCCCGTTCGCGGCCAGCTATGTGTCGGAGCATCCCGAGCACCACGACCTGGTCGCCAGCTGACATGTGTCGCAACATCACCGCACTACGGGGACTCGAACCGGCGGCCACGCCCGAGGAGATCGAGGCGGCCGCGCTGCAGTTCGTACGCAAGGTCGGGGCGCTGCAACAGGTGTCGAGCACGACGCAAGCAGCAGTTGACGAGGCCGTCGCCGACATTGCGAGGGCGACAACAACGCTCCTCGAACAGCTCCCACCGCGCCGCTCACCGCCGCGCACCGAGCCACCGCTACGACGCATCGCCCGGCGCGCGGTCTAACGCGCTACGAGTAGTACGGGTTCTCGCCGGTGGAGTGATCGGTGAGATCGCGTACGCGCTCGACGCCCTCGATGGCGTCGACGAGCATCGTCTGCACGCCCTCGAGCATGGTCATCTTGCTCATGGAGCAGCCATGGCAGCCGCCACCCATGGTGAGGTACGCCGTGCCCTCACCGTCGTGGCCGACGTATGTGACAAATCCGCCGTGAGCGGCCAGTGCCGGATTGACGTCGCCGGCGATCATCGCCTCGATCGTGGCGGACAGCTCGTCGCCGACGGTGAGCCCATCGACCGAGGGGGCCGACGGCCGATTCGGGTTGCGGATGACCAGACCCTGTGTGGTCGTGTAGTCGAGGGTGGCCCCGGTGAGCAGTTCGACATCGTCGCCGGGGATGATCACCTTGAGCCCGTCGTGCGTGCGCACCTCGTCGGTGAACGCAGCGGTGAGGTACTCGTCGAAGGCCAGGTCGTAGCGAAACTCTTCGCCAGGTTGGCTGGCGATCGCCAGACGGAGACCGAGCTTGTCGGCATCTGGCTCGTCGTCGCGCAACTCGCGGAGGTGGTCGAGCGCATCCGGCGTGACCGTGATGATCGGTTCGCTGGCCGTGCTGCCGGACGACGTCTCTGCAGCCATCGCTTCGAGTGGGCTCATAGTTCGAGACTACCCCTGCAACCTGCGAAACACGATTCGTATGTTGCCGCTGCCCTGGGGTGTCGTGCGCTCAGTGCAGCTGCCCACCGACGACGCGTCCACAACAAACACGACGCGAACAGACACGACGCGCCGTGCCGAGCCGTGACAGGATGCGGCCATGCGGATCCTCGTGACCAACGACGACGGAATCGACTCGCTCGGACTCCACGAGTTGGCCCGGGCGATGACTGAACTCGCCGGGGACCACGAGATCGTCGTTGCCGCGCCAGACCGCGAGTACTCGGGCGCGTCCGCGTCGGTCGGCGCGTTGCACCTCATCCAACCGGAGGTACACGTCAGCTCGATCGACGGGCTCGACGTCGATGCGGTGTGGTCGGTCACCGGCCCGCCAGCGTTGTGCGTCTTCTTCGCCCGCCTCGGCGCGTTCGGCGACACGTTCGATCTCGTGGTCTCCGGGATCAACCCCGGCGCCAACGTGGGCCGAGCGGTGTACCACTCGGGCACGGTCGGCGCGGCGCTCACCGCGCGCAACGGCGCCGTCACTGGCGTGGCGGTGAGCCAGGCCGTCAGCGGCTTCGGTGTGGAGGGTCAGGGTTGGGACGACGCGCTCGCCAATCAGAAGTGGCGCACCGCGGCAGTGGTTGGCCGCCAGGTCGTGCAGAGCGTCATCGATGAGCCACCCAGCACCGCGCTCGTGATCAATGTCAACGTCCCCAACCTCGAGCTCGACGAGATCAAGGGATGGCGCCACGCCACCGTTGGGATGCAGCCACCGCGGTCGATGGCCAAGGCGCGGCTCGAGCCCATCGTGGGGAAGCAGGGCGCGTTCACCGTCGAGATGGGCTGGGGCGACGAACGTGACCTTGCACCCGAAACCGATGGCGGCGCCGTCGAGCGTGGCCACGTGGCGGTGACGTACCTCTCGCGCTTCGACCACGTCGCCGACGAGGAACATTCGGCGACAACCAAGGCACTCGACGCACTGCTGGACTGAACAGGCCGCTACCGTCGCAGCGTGCGCGGCGGCGATCGTTCCATCGAGATCGTGACGGGGTACCTCCAGTCGTTCGCCAGTGGCGACCCCGACCGGATCGCCGGCTACGTCGCCGACGGCTTCCACAACGAACACCTCAGCGCGCTCGGATCCGGCTGTGTCGGGCGCGACGAGTACCGGCGGCGTCTTCCCCACTTCCTCGAATCGTTCGCCGATCGCTCGTACCAAGTGATCGACGTCGTCGAGCAACAACGCGAGTCGATCGACTCAATCGTCGTTCGCTACCGCTTCTTGGCCACCTACGAGGGCGTGCGCATCGACATCCCGGGCGTGATGTGGTTCGCCGTGCGCGACGACGCGATCACGCGGCGCACCGACGTGTGGGACTCGATGACCTTCCTCGAACAGACCGGCCAAACCGACTAGCGCAGCTCAGCCCGTCCACAGCTCGGTGTCGGGGTGGAACTGGCTCCAGGCAAACCAGAACGCTTCGTGCGCCGGAAGTTGCTCGCCGGAACCCGCGTCCACTGCGACCAGTCCGTCACCCGACGCCTCGAGGCGAACGCCAGCGAACTCGACGTCACCGCCCGCGTCGAGCGCCGCGGAGGCGAGGTCGGAGGGAAACGCCACAGGTGTCCCGTCGGCGGTGATCACGCCAACGACGAACTCCTGCACCCCAAGTTCACCGTCGACGTCACCGATCGGAAAGATCGGCCCCTCGTCGTCGCGCCCGCGCAGCGGGTCGGGGTCGTAACTGCGGCCGATCCCGCCGTCTTGGGCGATGATCATCGTGTCGGGATGCTCGGCTTTCCATTCACCCCACGTGGAGCGCACGACCGTGGTCTCTTCGAGCGTGATGCCCTCGTCTTGCAGCGGGCCCGAGACGGCGTCGCCGGTGAACGTGTCGAACACCGACTGGGTGCGCAGGTCGTACATCACCTTGTTCGACCTCGACAGCAACCCCGACGTGCGCAGGACGGGCTCGTCGGCGGCACCGGTGTTGTCGGTGAAGTAGGCCTGGGCCGATCCGCACAACGTGCAATACGGGATGCCCAATCGACGGTCGCCGAGTGTGAGGTTGAACATCTCGTGGATCTCGGCGATGTTCAGCGGGATCGCCAGCGCCTCGTCGCCGACGACGATCCCGAACACCGTGGCGTCGTCGGGATACCAGTCACCGCCGGCGGCGTCGGTGGTGTCCGGATCGTCGAGCGCGGGGATGCAGCCTCCGGGGCAACCGTTCGGATCGCCGAGCTCGCGATCGTCGATGAACACCCCGCCCCAGCTCAGGTACCGCCAATCGATGTCGGCATCAGCATCAGCAAAGAACGGCGCCCAGGCGGGCTCGATGAGCTCGAACAGCTCGCCCTTTTGTTCCTGGTAGCCGGGGTAGTCGGGTGTGTCCCAGGCGATGAGGTGATTGGTCACGCTCAGCCAGGGGGTGCGCTCGGCGTCGGGGTCGTCGGCGATCGACACGCCGGTGAGGGCCTCGAATGCGTCGACGAGCCGATCGGCGTCGGACGGTCCGGCAAACCGGAGGAGGTCGGCGGCATACCACGCATGGCGAACGTCGCCGGTCGTCGCCAACTCGTCGATGGCGACCGGGTTGAACGCTCCACCGCGGATGCCCTCGTTGATGTCGACAATCGTCGCCGCGGCGGCGTCGTTCGCTTCTGTCGCATCAGGGCTCATCGGCGCGTCGGGATAGTCGAACGGCGCAAACGGCCGCGGCGTCGCCGGCTCGGCGTCGGCATCGTCGCCGTCGTCGCTGCCGCAGGCCACGAGGAGCAGCCCAGCGCAGATGCCGAGCGCGCCGCTACGGCGGGCGCCTCGGTGGGCCCGTCGGCGCGTCGCGCTGCTGGTCTGGGGAGTCATGAATCGGAGGTTACGGACGGGCTCGATCCGCGCCCCGCCACGATGGAAAGCCGTATCGAAGCATGCGACCTGCAGCAAATCCGGATAGGCCCGACGAAGAGCGTG
>JBCBSO010000016.1:0-15198 GCA_039819205.1 Actinomycetota bacterium | reverse complement strand
GCTTGCACACGCACTTTGCCGAGAACGCCGAGGACGACGACTTCAGCCTGGCCACCTTCGGCTGCCGACCGATCGAGTACCTCGAGCGCACCGGCTGGTGCACCGATCGCACGTGGGTGGCGCACTGTGTCACACCGACGGCCGACGAGATCATTCGGCTCGGCGACGCCGGCGTTGGCGTCTCCCACTGCCCGTCGAGCAATCTGATCCTGTCGTCGGGGATCGCAGCGATCAACGACCTGCGCGCCGCTGGTTGTCCGGTCAGCTTGGGCGTCGATGGGTCGTCGTCGGCCGATGCCGCTTCGTTGTGGCTCGAAGCGCGCCAGGCGATGTTGCTGGCCAAGCTGCGCGATGGCGCGCACGCCAGCGATGCGCGCGCCGTGCTCGACGTGGCCACGCGCGGCGGCGCGGCATGTCTCGGCCGCTCGGGCGAACTCGGCACGCTCACGCCGGGCGCCGTCGGCGACGTGACGGTGTGGTCGCAGACCGGACCGGTGTTTGCCGGCGCCGCCGATCCCGTCGAGGCCTGGGTGCGCTGTGGACCCTCCACCGCCCGCCACACCGTGGTCGCTGGCCGGCCGGTCGTGCGCGACGGCGAGCTGGTGCACGGTCGTGCGGCCGAGGTGCTTGCGGCGCACGACGCCGCAGCCCAGGCGATGCACCGCCACGCCGACGCGCAGTAACGCTGGTGTCTGACACCAGCGTTACTGGGAATGACGTCCGCAATGGCGTGATTCCGACCAGACTGTGGGGCGTGTTGACCCCCCGACACATCCCTGCGCTACTTGTTGCTGCGGCCGCACTGGTCGCCGCCGGCTGTGGCGGCGACGAGAGCAGCGCATCAGACGACGGCGTTCCGGCCACCATCGGCCTCGGCTCGAACATCGACGGCACCGTCGGCGGGATCGACGGGTTGGCCGCCAACGCCGACGATGTCGACACGATCGTGATGATCGGTGACTCGATCACCTTCGGCGCCACTTCCGAGATCGAAGCGCGGTTCACCGACCTCGGGTTCGACGATGTCACGATCGACGCGGTGCCCGGCAAGCGGATCGCCCGTGACATCGCCGACAACCCAGCCGGGTCCTCGGTGGCGCAGTTCATCGCTGGTGCCGAGGCCGATCGCGACGACGAACTGTGGATCGTGGCGCTGGGGACCAACGACGTCGGTCAGTACGGCAGCGCCGAAGAGATTGCGGGCGCAGTCAACGAGGTGCTCGACGCCGTCCCCGACGATGTTCCGCTCGTGTGGGTCGATGTGTACTTCCGCGACAAGCCCGACGAGGCGGCCCAGGTCAACGCCATCATTCGCGAGCGAATCGGCCGACGCGGCAATGCGGTGGTGGCGCCGTGGACCGAGTTTGCCGAAGCCGAGGGCGTGCTCGTCGCCGACGGCGTGCACACCACCGACGCTGGGGCCGACACGTTCGCCTTCGTGGTCACCGATTCGACCCGCGCCTTCCTCGGCCGCTAACCGACCCACGCCCCACCAGAAAAACCGGGGATTTCATGCGCCAGGCGCATGAAATCGCGAACAGTTCGGGAGGTCTCAGCCTTCCCAGCGGGACTGACCGAAGCGGTAGCCCACCGAGCGCACGGTTTGGATCAGGCTGGCGTGCTCTTCCCCGAGCTTGGCGCGCAGCCGCCGCACGTGCACATCGACCGTGCGCGCGCCGCCGTAGTACTCGTACCCCCACACCCGGCTGAGCAGGATCTCGCGGGTGAACACCTTGCCCGGGTTCTGGGCCAGGAACTTGAGGAGCTCGTACTCCATGTAGGTCATGTCGAGCGGTCGTCCCCCGATCGACGCCTGGTAGGTCTCGAGGTTCAGCGACAGCTCGCCGTACTCGACCAGATCGGCGCGATGCACCTCGATGTGCGCAGTCAGCAAATGACGCAGTCGGGCTTCGAGCTCGGCGGGATGGAACGGTGTCAGACAGAAGTCGTCGAACAGATCGTCGCGGTGTTCGAGCTCGCCGATCTGTCCGCCGCCGATCAGGACCAGTGCCGGTGTCGGTGGCTCGTTGCGGCGCAGCGCGCGCAGAAAGGCCCATCCGGTCTCGGCGTCGTCGCCAAGCTCCACGATCGCGCCCGCCCAGCCGGCGTCGGGAGCGTGCTCGTCGGGCTGTTCGCCTGCAGGAAGCGCCTTCCACGCGAATCCGGCGAGATCGAGCGTGCGCGCCAGTTCGGGACTTGCCGGATCAGGGGCGACCACCAGCATCTCGGTCGGGTCCTTCACGCCTCGCTACCGCCGCGCTCAGAGCGCGGTGAGGTACCTCTCGAGTTCGAACCCACTGACGTGCGTTTTGTAGCCCCGCCACTCGCTGCGCTTGTTGCGCAGGAACCACTCGAAGATGTGCTCACCGAGCGCCTCGTGGACGAGCTCGGACTGTTCCATCGTGGCCAGCGCCTCGGCCAACGACTGAGGGAGCTGCGCGATCCCCAGCTTGGCAAGCACGTCATCGCCGATCTCGAACAGGTTGGCGTCGGCCTCATCGGGTAGCTCGTATCCCTCACGTACGCCGCGCATTCCGGCGGCGAGCATCAGGGCGAAGGCGAGATAGGGATTGCACGCCGGGTCGGACGATCGGTACTCGATGCGAGTGGCGAACGGATTGCCGCGCTTGGCGATCGGTACGCGAATCAGACCGCTGCGGTTGTTGCGTGCCCAGCTGACATGGACCGGTGCCTCGAAGCCGGGAACGAGCCGCTTGTAGCTGTTGACGGTTTGGTTGGTGACGGCGGTGATTTCTGCAGCATGACGGAGGAGCCCCGCCATGAACGACTTGGCCAGGTCGGACAGGTGGTACTCGTCGTCGCCATCGTAGAACGCGTTGCGGTCTTCGGCGAACAGCGACATGTGGACGTGCATCCCCGAACCCTGGACACCTTCGAGGGGCTTGGGCATGAACGTGGCGTACACACCCTCGCGAGCGGCGACCTCACGTACGGCCACGCGGAACGTCATGATGCCGTCCGCCATCGTGAGCGCATCGGTGTGGCGCAGATCGATTTCCTGCTGGCCAGGGGCGTCCTCGTGGAAGCTGTACTCGACCGGCAATCCCATCGACTCGAGCGTGCGGATCGTCCGTTTACGCAGCTGGCTGGTCACGTCGGTATTGGTCAGGTCGAAATAGCCGCCGCTATCGATCGGGGTCGGGGGTTGTCCGGGCTCGGGCGGCTCGAAGTAGAAGAACTCCACGTCGGGCGCGACGTAGAACGTGAACCCGGCATCGTGGGCGTCGCGTACGTGGCGACGCAGCACCTGCCGCGGGTCGCCCTCGAACGGCGTGCCGTCGAGGTTGTGGATGTCACAGAAGATGCGCGCCTCGGGTGTCTTCGAACCGCCCCATGGCAACAGCTCGAACGTGTCGGGGTCGGGCATCGCCAGCACATCGGCTTCCTGCACGCGGGAGAACCCATCGATGGACGAACCATCGAAGGTCATCCCGTCGTCGAGGGCGTTCTCGAGTTCCGCTGGCGTGATGGCCAAGCTCTTCAACGTGCCGAGCACGTCGGTGAACCACAGCCTGACCAGTCGCACACCGCGCTCTTCGACGCTGCGCAATACGTAGTCGCGCTGGTGCTCGCGCATCTCCGTCACCTCATGAGTCTGTCGTGGGGGGACCGCGTCGGACAACGCGGGGAACGAAACAGGGCGGGAGGCCGTAGCCCCCCGCCCTGTCTGGAAGCGGCCGATCGATCGATCGGCAGTGTCGTTGTGCCTGTCGTACCGCTCGATTACATCGCCGAGCAGACGGTGTCGACCATCAGACGGGTGACCACGTAGGGGTCCATGTTGGCGTTCGGCCGACGGTCTTCGAGGTAGCCCTTCTTGTCGACCGCAACCTGCCACGGAATGCGGATCGAGGCACCGCGGTCGGACACGCCGTAGCTGAACTGGTCGAAGCGCTGGGTCTCGTGCGCACCGGTGAGGCGGTCCTCGACGCCGACGCCGTAGTTCTCGATGTGCAGCTGCGCCTTCTTGCCGAGCGCCTTGGCCCCGGCCTCGATGTACTTGTAGCCGCCGTCTTCGCGCATCTCGACGGTCGAGAAGTTGGTGTGCGCGCCGGCTCCGTTCCAGTCGCCCTTGGCGGGCTTGGCGTCGATGGTCACGGCCACGCCGTAGTCCTCGGCGACACGGTAGAGCAGCCAGCGGGCGACCCACAGCTGGTCGGCGACCTCGAGGGGGCCGAGCGGGCCCACCTGGAACTCCCACTGTCCGGGCATCACTTCGGCGTTGATGCCCGACACGCCGATACCGGCGGCAATGCACGCATCGAGATGATCCTCGACGATCGCCCGGCCGTGGATTTCGTCTTCGCCGACGCCGCAGTAGTAGCCACCCTGCGGCTCGGGGTAGCCGGCGGGCGGGAAGCCGTACGGCCGGCCGTCCTTCATGAACGTGTATTCCTGCTCGATACCGAACAGCGACTCGTGCTTCTTGTACTTACGCGCCGTGCGTGCCGCGGCGGCGCGGGTGTTGCTCGGGTGCGGCTTGCCCGACACCAGCATCACCTCGCACATCACGAGCTTGTTGTCGCCCCCGCGGATCGGGTCGGGGTACGAGGCGACCGGCTTGAGCACGCAGTCGCTCTTGTCGCCGGTGGCCTGATTGGTGCTCGAGCCGTCGAAGCCCCAGATCGGGAGTTCGGCGCCGTCGGGCAGGATCTTCGTCTTCGAGCGCAGCTTCGCAGTGGGCTCGGTTCCGTCGATCCAGATGTACTCAGCCTTGTAGACCACAGGTGTCCTCTCTTGCAGGGGTATTCAGGGGTGGTGGAGGGCGGGGTCGGCCTGCATGCACGCAGCGTCAGTGCCCGCCCGGTAAACGATGCGGAATCCTCACAATAGGCCGTGTCGATGCGGTTGCCCGATTGTGAACGCTGTGTGAAATGACCGGTGATGTCCCGTTCGGTTCAGCGGGCGATGTCCCGTTCGGTGAGGTCGGGGTCGTTGGCGATCTGTGTTTCGGTGAACGCCACCTGGCGCCAGTTCTTCTCGCTGAAGCGCACCATCTGCTGGTCGTACAACGGCGACCCGCGATCACCGGTCTCGCCGTAGGTCAGGAGCGCCCATGCGGTCACGTCCCCGCTCGACTCACTGTCGGCCGCGTCGGCGCCGTACTGCACCGCCATGACGAAGCTGGTGCCGAAGTTGATCGGATACCCCTCACCGCGGATGGGACTGTCGGGCACGATCGGGTCGCCACGGACCGGCGCTGGTTCGGTCGACGTCAACAGTGCTGCGGCGAGCGTCGACCACTCGACGATGTTGGTCACCCCGTCGTCATCGGTGCCCCCGTGGAGCGGGATGCGTTGTTCGGTTCGCTCGGTGAACTGCGCCGAACCGAGGGTGGAGTCGATGCCGAAGCCCGCGGCCTCGACGGTCTGCACGGCCCGGCCAAGGGCAACGAGGATGGGCGTGGCATCCGGGTTCGGCTGTGCCGGCGTTGCCGTGGCGTCGAGTGGATCGAACGGCGCTGCAAACAGCGGCCCAGGGGCGGTGCGCTCGGCGTCGGTGAACTGCGCCATCGTTTCGCGCCACACGATCGGACCCGTGCGATCCAGGTCGAATCGTCCGTCCCACGCGGCGAGCACGTTGCAGGCGTCGGTGAGATCGACGAACGCCGCGGGCAGGATCTCCCCGCCGAACCCGTCGAGCAACTCCGGCACGGCGACGACTGGTGTAGCCCGACACGCTTGCACGGTCGAGGCGCGCAACAGCCGCGCCGTGCCCGCGGTGTTGTCGAACGTGGCGTCGCGCAGTTCGAGACCGGTGAACCGATCGTCGTCACCCGCCAACCCGAGAGTGTTGCTGTTGCCCAACACCGCAGCGCTCTGACGGGCACGCATCGACTGCGGCACGTCGCGCTCGCCCTGCAGCACCGACGACCCATCGAGAGTGAACTCGGCGCTCGGCACCCAGTAGCTCTCGTTCGAGTTGAACACGTAGTCGGTGCGCTCGACCATCGGGAACCCCGACCAGGGGATCAACCCGGGGTCGCGCGCCCCCTCGACGTCTTGCCACTCGTTGCCCGACACCGAGCCGTCGAGCAACACCATGCCGCGGTCGAATGCCGCCCCGACGAACGGGTTCTGCTCGCGTTCGGCGACCCACTGAGCCTGCGCCGCTGCCGTCAGGTTCGGTGTCGCCGACGTGTCGGCGTACCACACGGTTCCGTCGGAGCCGGTGGCCACCACGTTGAACATCGGGTTGCCCTGGTACTCCTCGTGCACCTCGATCAGCTCGTCGAGGGACTCCACCGCCAGCATCGCCTGGTACTGCTCGATGAACTCGTCGTTGTCGAGGTTGGCGTCGCGGTAGCTGACCGCCACTTCGTCGTTCCAGCCGATGCCCGGCAGGTCGATCAACGGTCCGTACTCACTGCGCCAGAGTGTGCGCGTCTCGGTATCGACCGTGCCGTCGGGGCGAAGGATTTCGATGGTGTGGTCGATCGAGTCCATCGGCGTCGACACGCCATCGACGAGGTACGCGGTGGGATCCTCGGGGTCGAGGGTGAGCGAGTACGCGGTGAACCGGTGGCCGGCTGAGACCGTGTGCGCCCAGGCCACGCCAGACGTGAACCCGAGTCCGATACCCGGCACGCCGACCAGGTTCGCTCCGTACACGTTGTACGAACCGGGCACGGTCAGTTGGATTTCGTGCATCCGTAGTTCGCCCTCCCAGGGCAAATGCGGGTTGGCGACGAGCAGCCCCGATGCGTCGGCGGTGCGATCTCGTCCGACCGCCCAGCCGTTGCTGCCCAGATCGAATGCCCCGAACTCGGGGAGCCGTTCGGCGATCTCGGCGCGGTCGAACAGGGCCGGCTCGGCGGGTTGGTCCTCGCTCAACACCGGCTCGGGGGGTTGCGCGTCGGCCACGTACGGCGCGAGTTGGCCGCTCGACATCAACAGCGAGACCGACCGTGCGTAGGCGTAGATCTCGACCGGTTCGAGCGGTCGCACCCAATCGGTGTCGCCGCACCACCCGACCAGGCCGCGTCGACCGGTGGCATCGAGGTGATCATTCCATCCAGCGGCGAACGCCGTGAACGCGTCCACGAGTGGATCGGGTGCATCGGCGAAGTCGGCTTCCGCGAGCTCGGCGATCCCGATCGCCCGCCAGGCAAAATCGCTCTCGATGTTCTCGCCTTCGGGCCCCGGACCGAGGTTGGCCGATCGTTCGCCGTACACCTTGAGCACCTGATCGATCAGCGTGCAGCCGTGGTCTTCGGCGCTCACCCACCCCTGGCCGTACATCGCCCCGTCGCGGTTTGGGGCAAGGACGTGGGCGACGCCGTCGGTGGTTCTTCGGATGGTCGCTTCGTATGTGGGGGGACCGGCCGTGGTGGTGGTGGTTGTGGTGGTGGTCGTGGTCGTTGTGGTGGTCGACGTGGTGGTGGTGTCGGGCGATGTTGGCAGCGGGATCGACTCGGGTCCTTCGCCTGGCGTACATGCCGCGACCACCACGGCGAAGGCGATCGCGACGGTGATCGTCACCATCACCGTCCGCGTCCGTCGCACCTGGTCATAGTGCCAGATCGCCGTGTGTGGACCGAGTCGGATCGCGTTGCGGCCACGGATGGGCGGCGGTGCGCAACGCGGCGGTGCTGACGTCTGCTCAGTAGCCTGATCGCATGGCGGTCGTGCGCGTTGCTCTGGCCCAGATCAATCCGACGGTTGGCGACCTTGCGGCCAATGTGGCGCGCATCGTCGACGTGTACGACCGGGCCGACGCGGCGGGGTGCGACATCGTGGCGTTCCCCGAGTTGGCGGTCACGGGGTATCCCCCCGAAGACCTCGTGCTCAAGCCCGGATTCGTCGACGACAACCTCGATGCCCTGTCGAAAATCGCCGCGCACACTCGGCGGTGCGCCGCGGTGGTGGGCTTCGTCGACCGCGGCCGCGACCTGTACAACGCGGCAGCTGTCTGTGCAGGCGGAGACATCGTCGGCCGGTATCACAAGCGGCTGTTGCCGAACTCGTCGGTGTTCGACGAAGCCCGCTACTTCGTGCCCGGTCACGGCTCTGATCCGCTCGAGAGTTTCATCGTGGCCGGCGTGCCGGTCGGCGTGTCAATCTGCGAAGACGTATGGAGTCCGACGGGTGCGGTCGCCGAGCAGGCCGCCGCCGGGGTCGAGCTGAACATCAACATCAACGCCTCCCCGTTCAGCATTGGCAAACAGGCGCGGCGCGAGCGGATGTTGGCGATGCGCGCCACCGATGCGCACTGCGCCCTCGTGTACGTCAATCAGGTCGGCGGGCAGGACGAGCTGGTGTTCGACGGTGGCTCGGTGGTCTATGACCACGACGGCCGGCTGCTGGCGCGCGCACCGTCGTTCGTCGAGGATCTGTCGATCGTCGACGTTCCGGTGCCACCGGTGTATCGCAAGCGGCTGCTCGACCCGCGTGGCCGAATCACAGAACCGCTGTTGCCGGCGGTGCATGTGTCGCTTGTGTCGCTGGCGACCGACGCCACGGCGGCCGGCACCATTGCGGAACCGCTCGACGCCGACCGCGAGCTGTACGACGCACTCGTGCTGGGCACCCGCGACTACTGCGCAAAGAACGGCTTCGACGACGTGGTGATCGGCTTGTCGGGCGGCATCGATTCCACGCTCGTCGCGTGTATCGCAGTCGACGCCCTCGGCCCCGAACATGTGCACGGCGTTTCGATGCCGTCGCGCTACTCGAGCGATCACTCCAAGTCGGATGCCGAGGCATTGGCGACCAACCTCGGTGTGGACTACCGCACCATCTCGATCGAACCGGCGTTCACTGCCTACCTCGACATGCTGGCGCCGTCGTTCGTCGGCCGCGAGCCGGGACTGACCCTCGAGAACGTGCAGAGCCGCTGTCGAGGCCAGACGTTGATGGCGTTGTCCAACGAGTTCGGCTGGATGGTGCTGACCACCGGCAACAAGAGCGAGATGGCGGTCGGGTACTTCACGATCTACGGCGACTCCGTTGGCGGCTACGCGGTGATCAAGGACGTGCTGAAGCTGCGCGTGTACGACCTCTGTCGCTACGTGAATGCCGAGGCCGTTCGCCGCGGCGGCGTTGCGCCAATCCCCGAGTCGGTGATCACCAAGCCGCCGTCTGCTGAGCTGCGCCCCGATCAACGCGACGACCAGAGCCTGCCGCCGTACGAGGAGCTCGATCCGATCCTCGAGCAGTACGTCGAAGACGATCGCACAGCTGCCGAGATCATCGAGATGGGCCACGACGCCGAGTTGGTGCAGCGCATCGCCCGACTGGTCGACATCGCCGAGTACAAGCGCCGCCAATCACCGCCGGGCGTGCGCGTCAGCCGCAAAGCGTTCGGCAAGGATCGTCGTCTGCCGATCACCAACGGCTACCGCTCGCTGTAGCCGTTGGGCCGCGAGCAACTCGCCCGCGGCCGATCCCCGGCCCGCGATGAGTGAAACCCGCACATGTGGTGGTTTCGCTCATCGGTGGGTGGCCGCGGCGGGCGCGTGACTCGTTGCGGTGAGTGAAACCCGCACATGTGGTGGTTTCGCTCATCGGTGGGTGGCCGCGGCGGGCGCGTGACTCGTAGCGATGAGTGAAACCCGCACGTGTGGTGGTTTCGCTCATCGGTGGGGATTGACGCGAACGACTGGGCCGAGCGCACCACACTCGTGGCATGGGCCAGGGACACAGCCATGGTGTGCACGACCATGGGGCCATCGACGATGTCGTCGATCCGCGGGTGCGGCGCGCGCTGTGGTGGACCGTCGGCGTGTGCGCCGTTGTGGTGGTGCTGGGCCTGATCGTGTTGTGGCCCCGCGGTGACGACGGCCGGATCGACCCGCTCGGACTCGACAGCGACCCGATTCCCGCCACCGTGCTGTCGGTCGAGGAGGTGCCGTGCGACTTCGATCCGTTGCTCGCCTGCAAGCTCATCGAGATGCGTATCGACGGTGGTGAGCTCGATGGGGAGACGCGCACGATCGAGCAAGCGCTCTCGAGCACGTTCAGCAGCGGCGACGGAATTCTGGTCACCATCGAGCCACTGGCCGACGGCAGCGAGCTGATCACGTTCTTCGACTTCCAACGATCGACACCGATGTTGTTGCTCCTCGTGCTGTTCGTTGCCGCGATCCTCGTGCTCGGCCGGTGGCGCGGGTTGGGCGCACTTGCGGGCCTGGCGATGAGCCTCATCGTGATCCTGGTGTTCGCGCTCCCGGCCCTCCTCGATGGTCGCAACCCGGTGGCCATCGCCTTGGTTGCGGCAGGAGCGATCGCCTTCGTGGCGTTGTTCCTCGCCCATGGGGTCACGCTCGCCACCTCGGTGGCATTGCTGTCGACGTTCGCCAGCCTGGCGATCACAGGTGCATTGGCATGGATCTTCTTGACCGTGTCGAACTTCACCGGCCTGTCGGACGACTCGGTGGGGTTCCTCGCCGCGTTGGGCAGTGACATCGACCCACGCGGCCTCCTGCTCGCCGGCGTGGTGATCGGTGCGCTCGGCGTGCTCGACGACGTGACAGTGACGCAGGTGTCGGCCGTGTGGGAACTCAAGCGGGCGACTCCCGAGGCGCACTTCCGGGAGTTGATCCAACCTGCGTTGCGCATCGGGCGTGACCACATCTCCTCCACGGTGAACACGCTGTTTCTCGCCTACGCCGGCGCAGCGTTGCCCTTGCTGCTGTTGTTCAGTGAGGCCGACCAATCGATCAGTTCGGTGGCCACTCGCGAGATCGTGGCGGTGGAGATCGTGCGTGCGCTGGTCGGCTCGATCGGGTTGGTCGCCTCGGTGCCGATCGCCACGACGCTGGCTGCGAAGGTGGTGTCATCGACGAGCACCGAAACTCCAACCAGCGCGACGACCGAGAACACGTCGACGACACAGACCGGGCCGGCGACGACGCCGACCCCTCCGCCGCCCCCGGAGCCGCCGGCGGGGTACTCCCACCGGCCGTCGAGCTGAACGACACACTGCGCGCCCGCGTCGGCAGCAATCTGTCGACACACCGGCGCGTGGCGACCTCGCTCGACGGTCGGCGGCATGCCGCCGTGGCGATCGTGCTGGTCGATTCTCGCGTGGGCGACGATCTGCATGATCCGTACGGGGCGACCGCCGAGGAGATGGAGGTCGTGCCCTCGGACACCTCCGACCTCGATGGTCAGATGGCCGGGGTCGCCGGGGGCGCCGCGTTCATCCTGTGTCGGCGCAGCGCCGGACTGAACCGTCACGCGTCGCAGTGGGCGCTGCCCGGCGGACGACTCGAGCCAGGTGAGTCACCGATCGATGCCGCGCTGCGCGAGACCCACGAGGAAGTTGGCCTGCAACTCGGTACCGATGACGTGCTCGGCGTGCTCGACGACTATCCGACCCGCTCGGGCTACGTGATCACTCCCGTGGTGGTGTGGGGCGGTGCCGGGGTCGAGCTCCGTCCCGATCCGGGGGAGGTCCTCGCCGCGTATCGCATCGGCGTACATCACCTGCAGCGCACCGACTCACCGCGCTTCGTGTCGATTCCGGAGAGCGATCGCCCGGTGGTGCAGGTGCCGCTCGGCGGCGACCTGATCCATGCCCCAACCGGCGCCCTCCTGGTGCAGTTTCGCTGGGTCGGTCTCGACGGCCGAGCGGATGAGCGCGTCGACCACTTCGAGCAGCCCGTGTTCGCCTGGGGTTGAGCGGCGCCGCAACACCGCCAGATCGAGCATCGCGGGCGCCGTTATGCGGTGACGTGATCTGCGGGGTCGACCGCTGCTCCCGCTGCAGCATCGATCCCGGCGTCGGCATCGGCGCCCACTGGCACCTCCCCGTCATCATCCGCCAGCGTGGCCGATGTGTCGCGATCGGTCGTGTCTGCTGATGTGGGGTGGGCTTGGTCGCCGAAGCGCCATTGGTGGTACTTGGCCCACAACACGAGCATCGCCGGGACGACCACGATCGATGCGATGAGTGAATAGAGGATCGTCAGTCCGGTCACGATGCCGAACTGCTGGAACGGGCTCAGCGGGCTGAGGGTCAGCGCAGCGAACGCCAATGTGGTCGTGAGCGCCGAACCGAACAGTGCCGAACCGGTCGTGGCGAGCGTGGCGGCAGTCGCCTCGTCGACCGACTTGCCCTCGTGGTGTTCCTCGGTGAATCGATGGATCACGTGGATCGTGTAGTCGACACCGATCCCGATGGCGAGTGCGGTGATCAGCGCAGTGATCACGTTGTATGGGATGCCGATCAGGGCCATCGAGCCGAGCACCCAGATGAGCACGAGGACGATCGGCAACACGGCGATCACCGCGAGCATCGGCTTGAACTCGGTGACCCAGAAGAACAGGATCAGGACGAGCAGCGCAGCAGAGATCGTGATCACGATGGCCAGTGTCTGACTCTCGGTCATGGCCGTGGTGATCTCGAGCCCCACGATGCTGGTCGAGGTCACCGTGATCTGGTCGCCGTCGCCGAACCAGAGGGCCTCGATGTCGTCGACCATCGCCTGGGTGGAGTCGATGTCTCCCGCCAGTGCGGTGTACTGCAACATCGTCGTGTCGGGACCGTCGGGGTCGTTCACGGCGACCAGTGCGAATGCATCCGGATCGAGGGACTCGAGACGATCGAGCACCGCTTGTGCCTGCTCGCTGTCGACGTCGAGGCCGTCGAGCGCGCTCTCGGTCATCGCTGCCAGTTCGGCGTCGTAGCGGTCGTCGGCTCCGCCATCGTCGGTGGTCCAGTCGACGAGCAGACCGGGCAACGACAGCTCGATGTCGGTGACGGCGTCGGTCGGCCGAGTGGTCTCCTCGGCGAACGCATCGGTGAGCACGAAGAGGTCGTACAACGTGCGGTCATCGGTCAACTCGGCCTCGATGAGAATCGTCGCGATCTGCACCTCGCCGCCGACCGCCTCAAGATCGTCGCCGTCGGACACGGTTTGGCCGTCGGGCGGGAGGAAGTCGTCGGCGTCGAACTCGGTGCTGATCTGTGTCGCGGATGCCCCGAGCCCGACAGTCAGTGCGGCGGTCGCCCCGAGGACGACGAGCGGCGCCTTCGACGCGAAGCCGCCGAGCCGCGTGGCGACTGCGTCGGCGCCGGGAACCGCGTCGGTCATCGTCGCTCGAACCGGCGCATCGCCCTTGGCCGCGCGCCGCCGGTCGAGGAGGAGCCGAGCATTCGGCATCAACGTCAGCATCGTGATGAGCCCGAAGCCGATGCCAAACGCAGCGACGATGCCGAAGTCGCCGTTGGCCGGAATCGGCGACGACAGGTTGGTGAGGAAGCTGATCATCGTCGTTGCGCCGGCAAGCCCGAGCGGCAGCATCACGAGCGAGAGTCCGCGCGATGCAGCGCGGCGCACCGCGACACCATCGGCGCGCAGTTCTCGGTAACGGCCGACCGACTGGATCGAGTAGTCGACGACGAGACCGATGAGCATGATCGGCACCAGCGTGGTCGTGCGGTTCGGCGGGCCGATCACGTCGAGGCCGTTCGGTCCGATGAGGCCCTGGAACCCGAGGGTGCCAACGATGGTGATCGCCAGTCCGAGCATCGACAGCACCACGTCGGAGACAGTCCGATAGAACACGCCGAGCAGCGCGGCGATCACGAGCAACGAGAGCGCCACCAGGAACAGCGTCGAGGATGCGATCGATTCGTCCGCTTCCTGGTCGCGGGTCGCCTTCGACAGGCTGCGCACCTCCAGCGGCCCCTCGACGTCCTCGACGATGTCGGCGACCAGCAGTTCGGCATCCTCCGGCGCGTCCTCGCCGTCGAGTGTCCGCAGCTGGATCCTCGTCACCGCGATCGTTCCGTCGTCGGTCTCGCCGCTGAGCCGGTCGACGAACGGTGACACGCGCGGGTCGGCAGCAGCCGCATCGATCTCGGCCTGTGAGACCTCGCCAAGCTCGTCGGTTTGCAGGGCCTCGGAGAACACGGCGGCGAGTGAGACGACCGGCGACGAGGCGGCGAGGCGTTCTGCGACCTCGGGTTCTGCAACGGCGGCGTCGGTGACGGCGTCGATGTGCGCCAGACCCGCTGGCGTGAGTACGTCGCCACGGTGGATCACCGTCACGTTCGAGAGCCCGGCGGAGTCGGGGAAGGACTCCGCCAAGACATCGTCTGCTTCGGCGATGTCGCTGCTCGGCGGAAGAAAGGCGAAGTCGTCGGCCTGTTCTGCAGTGAGCGGGAGGCCAGCCGCCAAGACGAAAAAGACGACGAGCAGCGTCGCCAGCGAGACGTAGGGCCGACGAGTAAGGGCGTCGGCGAGTCGGTCGGTCATGTCGGTTCCTGCGTTCACATGTAGTGGGAGTGGATGTCCCACATTATGCAGAAAAGTGGGAGTTGTGCTACCAAAAGATTGTGACGTCCGCTACGGTGAGGGCATGAACGACGCTGCAACCGAGCGAATCGATGGGCGAACGGCCCGACGAGAGCGCGGGCGACGCGCGGTGATCGAGGCAGGGCTGCGGCTGCTCGGTTCGGACGAGACCATCACGACCGAGATGTTGGCGAGCGAAGCGGGTATCTCGACTTCGTCGCTGTTCCGCTACTTCGACGGCATGGACGAGCTGTACCGCCAAATGGCGGATTATTTCGCCGAACGTCACGCCGACCTATTCGACGCCGCACCGGCGCCCGGCTCGAGTCAAGCCGAACGGATCTCGGAGTTCGTGGCGCTGCGCATACGCAACTGGGAGGCGATCGGCCCGTTGGCCCTGCGCGTCGAGGCGCACGCGCTGTCCAACCCCGAGGCCGCTCCGGCCACGACCAACCTGCGGCGACGAGCGGCGGAGCCTGTCGACCGGTACTTCGCTCCTGAGCTCGGCGAGCTAACCCCTGCACGGCGCGCTGACCTGGCGTCGATGATCGACGTCCTCACGTCTGCCGAGACCGGCAGGGTGTTGGCTGAGATTCACCAACGGACGCCGCAACAGATCCGCCGGTCGTGGACGGCTGCGCTGACCACACTGCTCAATTCCGGCCAGTGATCGCTTGCTGATGTCTACTGACTCGACACCGTCCGCTCCCGCACAGGGGAACTTCCTCGACTTCATCGGACACAGTCCCGACGAAGAGATGGCAGTGCGTGGAGCCGACGTCCCCGCGGCCGGCGACCTAGAGCTGGCCGACCTCAATCCGCTCAATCCGCACCTGTTCGCTGAGCACCGCTGGCACGAACACTTCGCTCGTCTGCGCGCCGTGCAGGGGTTAGCTCGCCGAGCTCAGGAGCGAAGTACCGGTCGACAGGCT
>JBCBSO010000015.1:0-15271 GCA_039819205.1 Actinomycetota bacterium | reverse complement strand
ATGGCACACATCGCCGAGCGGGCGATGAGCCACTACCAGGCGATGATGCTCGGCTACTCGGTGTACTGCTGCCCCGACCCCAACCAGCTCACGGCGTACCTCAAAGAGGTGCACCCGCAAATCATCTTCGGCGTGCCCCGCGTGTGGGAGAAGATCTACAACGGCGTGAACGCCGCACTCGGCGCCGACCCGGACAAGAAGGCCCAATTCGACGACGGCGTGCGTGCCGCCATCGAGATTCGCGAGTCGAACCTCGACGGCGACTTCACCGAGGAGCAGCAGGGCACCCTCGACTTCCTCGACGCGGCAGCCTTTGCGCAAGTGCGCGCGTTGGTGGGCCTCGACGCCGTCGATGTCGCGGTCACCGGCGCTGCACCGATCCCCGTTCCGGTGCTGCAATGGTTCAACGCCGTCGGCATCCCACTGTCGGAGATTTATGGCATGTCGGAATCGACGGGTCCGATGACCTGGTCGCCCGAGCGCAACAAAGCCGGCACTGTCGGCCGTGGCTGTCCTGGCATGGAGGTGGTGATCGCCGACGACGGCGAGGTCATCTGCCGCGGCGGCAACGTGTTCCAGGGTTACCTGAAGGCCCAGGACAAGACCGACGAGACCGTGATCGACGGCTGGTTGCACTCCGGCGACATCGGCGAGGTCGACGACGAGGGCTACATCAAGATCGTCGACCGCAAGAAGGAACTGATCATCACCTCCGGTGGCAAGAACATCAGCCCGGCCAACCTCGAAGCCGCCCTCAAGACCATTCCGGTCATCGGACAAGCCGCCGCGATCGGCGACCAGCGCAAGTTCGTATCGGCGATCCTCGTCCTCGACCCCGAGGCCACGCCCGTGTGGGCTGCGGCCAACGGCAAGGGCGACAAGAGCCTCGCCGAGCTCGCCGCCGATGCCGAGGTGATCGCCGAAGTACAAAAGGGTGTCGACGAGATCAACACCCAGTTCGCCCAGGTCGAGCAGATCAAGAAGTTCACCCTGGTCGGTGAAGAATGGCTGCCCGACAGCGACATGCTCACCCCGACCTCAAAGCTCAAGCGGCGTGGCGTGAACGCCCGCTACGCCGACGAGATCGAAGGGATGTACGCCGGGCTCTCCTGATTGGCGGGTCCTGACTTCGCGTCGCAGCACCTCAAGTTTGGACGGCCTCGCGCCAGCAGGGCGCCCTGGCGGGCGCACCCTGCGGCCCCGATTGATTGGCGGGGCCTTACTGCACGTCTGAGCACCTCGAATCTGGACGGCCTCGCGCCAGGCTTGCTCCCTCGCGGTCGCAGCGCCGGCTGTGCTTGATTGGCGGGGCCTTACTGCACATCTGATCACGTCACCGTCGGACGGCCCCGCGCCAGGCTTGCCCCCTGGCGGGCGCTGCGCCGGCCGTACTGCACATCTGATCACGTCACCGTCGGACGGCCTCGCTAGGCGAGTTTCTCGACGACGGCGCGGAGGGCGGTGATCTCGTCATCGTCGAGCTTCACGCTGAACAGCGACTGCAACGCACGGCGGTACGTCACGTTCATCTCCCGCCACAACCGCCGGCCGGTACGCGTCAGCTCGACCTCGACCGCACGCAGGTCCGCCGCGTCGACGTGACGGTGGCGGGCGACCCAGCCCTCCTCTTCGAGCCGATCGAGCCGGCGGCTCACGCTCGACGCCGGGAGCCGCAGATCGGCGGCCACATCGTGAGGTCGCACCAGTCCGCCCAGCCGTTGCAGGGACGCGAGCACATCGAACCAACCGAGCGGAATGTCCCACTCCGCACGAAGCTCGTCGTCGATCGCCCGTTCGAGGTCGCCAACCACAGCCTGCATTCCGCGCCACGCCCCGACGCGATCGCGATCGAGACGGGGCATTTAACCCGTGTGGCGAATCGCGTCGGTGAACGCGTTGACGGCCTCGTCGATCTGGCTCGCCGACACGATGAGCGGGGGCATCCAGCGGATGGTTCGTTTACGCGTTCCAGCGCGCATCAGGATCACCCGGTGCTCGCGCAGGCAATGATCGACGATCGCCGCCGTGCGATCGGGACTGTCGAACTCGGTGGCCACCATCAACCCACGACCGCGTACGAACTGCAGTGCATTGTCGAGCTGCTGGAGATTGCGTAGCGCGTCGGTCAACTGCGTGCCGCGCGCCACAACGTTGTCGAGAAATCCCGGCTCCGTAATCACGTCGATCGTCGCCAGCGCCGCAGCACATGCCATCGGATTGCCGTCGAACGAGCCTCCGTGACTGCCGGGAATCCACTGCTCGTCGATCTCGCGGCGCAGACCCAACGCGGCGAAGGGGAACCCCGATGCAATGCCCTTGGCCATACACATCAGATCCGGCTGCACGTCGTGCGACTCGATGGCAAACATCTTCCCGGCCCGTCCGAACCCAGACTGCACCTCATCGACGATCAACAAGATCCCGTGAGTACGGCAACGCTCGGCAATACCGTCGATGAACGCCGCGGGCGTCGGGATGTACCCCCGCTCGGCAATCACCGGTTCGAGCACGATCGCCGCCACCTCGTCCGCGGGGGTCTGGGTGAGGAAGAGGCGATCGAGTCCACGCAACGCCCGGGAGATCTCAGACTCCTGATCAGACGTATGCGGATCCGGGAACGGCGCGACATACACACCACCGGGCAACGGGCCGTAGCCCTGGCGATCGAGCGCCCGTGACGTCGACATCGCCATCGTGAGATTGGTGCGGCCGTGGAACGCTCCGTCGAACACCACGATGTTCGGGCGGCCAGTGGTTTGCTTGGCCACCTTGACCGCCGACTCGATCACCTCGTCGGCCGACGTGGTGAAGAAGAACGACTCGATGCCATCGGGCGTCAGTTCGGCCAAGCGCGCACCGAGCGGCTCGAGCAGATCGTGGGTGTACACGTTGTTCGGTGCATGGATGCACCGCTCAGCCTGCTCGCTGATCGCCTTCACCACCCGCGGGTGGCTGTGACCCGTCGTGGCCGGCGCGATGCCCGCGGCGAAGTCGAGATACTCGTGACCGTCGGTATCGACGACGTAGCACCCGTGGGCGCGGGCGACCTGCAGGTCGGTCGCCCGCGCCCACACGTGCGAGAGGTGGCTCGGGGAGGCCATCCGCGCAGACTACGTGGTCGACATCAGCGCAACGGGGTGCTCACGCTGCGTCGGCGTGATCTGGCCTCGACGCGTCGACGGCCAGCGCGCCCTCGCCGAAGGCAATGCGCTGCACCTCGTCGTAACTCGACGCGAGGTGGAATGTCATCGCCTCGCGCACCCGCGCGGGTACGTCGTCGAGATCCGGACCATTGCGCGCCGGCAACACGACGTCGGTCAAACCCATCCGGTGAGCGGCCAACACCTTCTGCTTGACCCCACCGATGGGCAGCACCTGCCCCTGCAACGTGATCTCGCCGGTCATGCCCACCTGCGGGTTGACCGGACGGTCGGTGAGCAACGAAATCAACGCAGTGGTCATCGTGATGCCCGCCGACGGGCCATCCTTGGGTACCGCGCCTGCGGGAACGTGCACGTGGAAACGGCGTTGCAGTGCAGCGGCGTCGAGACCGAGCTCGTCGGCGTGCGAGCGGACGAAGTTCAGAGCGATCTGCGCCGACTCCTTCATCACGTCACCGAGCTGGCCCGTGAGCGTCAATCCTGGCTCGGTGTCGGGTCCAGTGGGAAACGCCGTCGTTTCGATGAACAACACATCGCCGCCCACGCCGGTGACCGCAAGTCCCGTCGCCACACCTGGAGTAGTCGTTCGCTCGGGTACCTCGTCGACCACCTTCGGCCGCCCGAGCCAGTCGACCACGTGGCCACCGTCGACGTCGATCGGCGTCGGCTCGCCGGTCGCCACCTTGGACGTGACTTTGCGCACCAGACGTCCAAGCTCGCGTTCAAGCGTGCGCACACCGGCCTCGCGGGTGTAGCCACGAATCACTTCGACGAGGGCATCGTCGGTCACGGCGAGTTCGTCGTTGCGCAGTCCAGCCCGTTCCTGTTGGCGCGGCAGCAGGTACCGCCGAGCGATGAACGACTTCTCGTCCTCGGTGTACCCATCGAGACGAACGAGGTCCATCCGATCGAGGAGCGGCCCGGGAATCGTGTCGGCGACGTTGGCCGTGGCCAGGAACACCACCTCGGACAGGTCGAGGTCGATTTCCAGATAGTGGTCGCGGAAGGTGTGGTTCTGAGCTGGATCGAGCACCTCGAGCAACGCTGCGGTCGGATCGCCGGACCAACCGCCGGCGGTGAGCTTGTCGACCTCGTCGAGGAGAATCACCGGGTTCATCGTCCCCGCCTCTTGCAGCGCGCGCACGATGCGGCCCGGCTGTGCACCAACGTACGTCCGTCGGTGGCCACGGACTTCGGCCTCGTCGCGGATACCGCCGAGGGCGACGCGCACGAACGATCGACCCATCGCCCGAGCGATCGACTCGCCAAGACTGGTCTTGCCCACGCCGGGCGGCCCGACGAGGGTGATGATCGCTCCTTCGCCACGTGCCGCTGCGTTGCCGCCGCGCTGGTCGAGTCCGCGGTCGCGGCGAAGTTTGCGCGTGGCGAGAAACTCGACGATGCGGTCCTTGACGTCGGTCAGCCCATAGTGATCGGCGTCCAGCGTTTCGCGGGCGGCGTCGAGATCGAGGGTGTCGTCGCTGCGCTCACCCCATGGCATCTCGAACACGCGGTCGAGCCAGGTGCGGATCCAACTGTGTTCGGGCGATTGTTGGCCCACGCGCTCGAAACGATCGAGCTCTTTGGCGATTGCCGTCTTGACCCCGTCGGGTGCGTCGAGCGCGTCGAGGCGCTCGCGGAATTCACCGACGACGTCATCGTCGCCTTCTCCCAGTTCCTTGCGGATCGACGCCAGCTGTTGCCGCAGCAACCACTCGCGCTGCTGCTTGTCGACGCCTTCAGACACGTCGTTGCGAATGCTCTCAGCGACCTGCAGCTCGGCCACATGGCGACGAGCCCACGCATGCAGCGCGTCGACGCGGTCGGCGACGTCGACGGCGCGCAGCACCACGAGGCGATCAGCGTCGGCAAACTCGGCCCACACCGCAACGGCGTCGGCGAGTGCGCCGGGATCGGAGGTGGTGCGCAAGATCTCGGGAAGCCGGCGCGAGTTGCGCAACTCGGCGATCACCTCGAGTGTCGCCCGCAACTCGCGAGTAGCGGCGTCGACGCGGGCCGAGGCCGACGTTTCGACGATCGGCTCGGCTTCAACGTATTCCACGCCGGCATCGGCCGAGCGACCAACGACGCGCGCTCGTCCCTCGACACTCACGATCGCCGCCGACTCGCCGTTGGGCAGTTGACCCACGTTGGGCACGCGGGCGAGCACACCGAGCTCACGCTCGTCGCCACCGGTGAGGACCAGTTGACGGTCACCAGCCGTGGCCGCCTCGACCGCGGCGCGACGAGTGTCGTCGTTCAGCGCAAGGGTGACAACGGCACCGGGAAGCACGACCGTCGGGAGGTGCACCACGGGGAGCACCATCGGTGGCTGGGCAGCGTCGACGGCGCCATCGGGGCGATCAGAGGATGTGGCAGACATGCCCCCGAGGGTATCGACCACTTTCCTGACTGACTACCACTCATGATTACTTCATTATTCACTTCGCGTTCGCGAACACTCCGTTCTGTGCGTACATTCCGGCGCCCAGCGCCGGAAATCCCCTGGATTTCGGATGTTGCTGGGCGCGATCGTCCGTTCTGTGCGCGAATTCCGGCGCGAGGCGCCGGATTCGCTCAGAATCTCGGATGGGTGCGGGGCCAGCCCCGGTGCGGCGGGGGTTACGCCAGTTCGCTGGCGGCGGCGCGGGCATCTGCGGGCGACAGCTCGTCGGCGAACCACCGCCGAGTCGGCATTACCCACTTCGGGGCATTCACGCCGAGGGTGCCGGTGAGTCGGTCGCCGTCGGTGTACATCGCCAGCCACTTCCCGTCGGCGGTGGCGCCCGCGACCACTTCAACGTGATCGTGCGGACCGGGATGGCCAAGGAACTGGATGCGGTGATCGAACTGATCGCTCCAGAAGAACGGCAGCGGCGCATACGCCACCGGTTCTTCGCCGGCAGCGACAGCGAGCGCGCTCTGTGCGGCGTGTGCGCCCTGCTCGACGGCGTTGGTCCAGTGCTCGACGCGCGTCGCCCCGCCGAACCGTGGGTGATCCCAGCGCACAACGTCGCCGGCCGCATACACCCCCGGCACGATGTTGCCGGCGCTGTCGAGCGCGCGCAGCGCAGCGTCGCACACGACACCATCGTCGAGCGCGATTCCCGATCCTTCGAGCCAGCCGGTCGTCGGCACCGCGCCGACACCCAACACGATCACATCGGCGTCGACGTGATCGCCGCCCACGATGACGCCACTGTCGGTGAACTCATCAACACCAGCACCACAGCGCACGTCGACGCCCTCGGCTCGATGCAACTCGCCGATCGCCGTGCCCATCTCCGCACCAAGACCACGAATCAACGGGGCGTCAGCGGCTTCGACCACGACTACCTCGTGGCCGCCGCGGCGCGCGGTCGCCGCCACTTCGAGGCCGATAAACCCGGCACCGATCACCACCACGCGCCGACTCGTCTGGTCGAACTCCGCACGCAAGGCCAACGCATCGTCGAGGCTGCGCAGTACGTGCACGTTCGGATGGACACTTGCGTCGGCAATGCGGCGCGGGTGGGCGCCCGTGGTGATGAACACGGCGTCGCCGGCCACCACCTCGCCTCCCGCGAGTTCCACCGCCGGTGTTGCACCGTCGAGCGTGAGCGCGGTCGCCGGTTCACCGAGTCGCCAGGTGACCTCGAGCGCGTCGAGTGTTTCCGGCGGCCGGAGCACGGCGCGTTCGGCGTCCCACTCGCCCGCTAACACCTTCTTCGAGAGCGGCGGTCGGTCGTACGGTCGATGCAGCTCGGCGCCGATCAGGACGACCTCGCCGACCGCATCGGCTTGGCGCAACGTCTCGGCGACACGCAGTCCCGCCAGCGAGGCACCAACGATGACGCAACGTTCGAGCGCAACCATCACACCACCCTGCCAGCAGAGTGTCAGTAGATCGAAACGCAACAGCCGATCGCCACCAACCGTGGGCTCGATCGCTGCCATCAGCACGCTGGGTGGTCGTGCGTGAACCTGGTGGGCGCGTGGCGATCTGCGCCGATACGGTCCGTGCAATGCAAGCGACCCAGGACTCCCCACCGACGGCGCCACCGTCGGTCGGCGAGATCAATGCGATGATCACCGAGCTGTTCCCCGGCACACCAAACCAGTGTGTCGACCTCGGTGAGACCTGGGCACTGGCCAAGCGCGACGTGACCGACGCCGAACTCCGGCCAGGCGGTTTCATCTCCGGCCCCACGCAGTTCGGCATCGCCGACGCGGCACTGTGGTACCTCGTGTTCGGTGCCAGCAAGCGCATCGTGCCGATGGCGCTTACCTCGGAACTGTCGATCCGCTACCTCCGACCGGCCCAGGGCTCGGTGTTGTGGGCACGCGCCGATCTCGACGTCGCCGGGCGGCGCAACGTGGTCGGCACCGTGCGCGTGTGGTGCGACGACAATGGCGATCGGCCAACCGCCACGGCACAAGGCACCTACGCGCTCCCGCTCTGATCGGGCGATGGGCGATCGACCACGGTTCCACCTGGCGATCCCCGTCGACGACCTCGCCAGCGCACGAGCCTTCTACGGTGGGCTGCTCGGCTGCCCAGAAGGCCGCTCGTCGGATCACTGGGTCGACTTCGATCTCCATGGGCATCAGCTCGTGACACACCTCGCCGAGCGGCACGTCGACGGCGCGCACAACGCCGTCGATGGCGACGACGTGCCAGTGCCCCACTTCGGACTGATCCTCGACACGTTGTCGTGGTCCGAGCTGGCGGCACGGCTGCGCGCGGCCGACGTCGAGTTCATCATCGAGCCCCGAACGCGCTTCGCCGACACCCCCGGCGAGCAGTCGACGATGTTCTTGCGTGACCCCGCTGGCAATGCACTCGAGTTCAAGGCCTTCGCCGACGACCGCGCCGTGTTTGCGTCGTTCGCGCCAGACGGTTCCTGAGCGTGCCGGTCGAGATCGTCGATCCCGCCGATGGTCGCGTCGACGACTACCGCAACCTGACCGACCAGCGATACCGCCGAACGCTCGAAGGCGACGAATTCCTCATCGCCGAGGGACCACTGTCGATCGATCGCCTACTGGCGACGCAGTTGCCGATGCGCTCGTTGTTGTGCAGCACGGCGAAGCTCGGTCGCATCGACGATCTCCTCGGCGCCTGCGCCCAGCGCAGCGTGCCGTGTTACGCAGCAGCACCTGCAGTACTCGAGTCGATCGTCGGGTTCGACCTGCACCGCGGCGTCGTCGCAGCGGCAGCGCGTCCCCACCCGACACCGGTGTCGGATCTCCTGGCAACCGCACGCACGGTCGCACTGGTCGAGGGCATCAACGATCCAGAGAATCTCGGCGCGCTTGCCCGCGCGGCGCGTGCCCTGTTCGTCGACGGGCTGATCCTCGACCCCACGTGTACCGACCCGTACACCCGCCGCAACGTGCGGGTCAGCATGGGTGAGGTGTTGCACCTCCCGATCGCGCGAGCCGCGACGTGGGACAACATCGCCGCGCGATGCGCTGACGCCGGATTCGAGGTGTGGGCCCTGACACCAGCGGGCGACGCCCACGATCTGTGGACGTTGCCGGTGCCCGAGCGCGTGGCACTGACGCTGGGCGCGGAGGGGCCCGGACTCAGCGATCAGCTATTGCAGAACGCGACCCACCGAGTGCGCATCCCGATCGACACCGACGTGGATTCGCTCAACGTCGGTCACGCCGCCGCAATCGCGTTTGCGGCGGCACGTCACGGACGACGCGTGTCAGGGCGCTGAGCGCTTAGGACTCGTCGGCAGTGGCCGACTCGTCGGCTGCCTCGTCGCCCTCGCGTGGCTCTGGCGCCTCGCCGAGGCCAAGCTTGGAGAAGAGGACAGCCTTCTCGTACTCGAAGTCCTCTTCGTTGACGTCGCCCGCAGCGAACTTCTCGTTCAACAGGCGGAACTCTTCGAGCAGCTCGTCTTCGGACGGGCCCTCATCGACATCGGCTTTGGCCGCGCTCTTGCCGTGACGGATCGCCAGCTTTTCTTGCTTACGTTCCTTCTTGCGCAGCTCACGCTGGCGCTTTTGGTAGGACTGTGGGCTTCGAGCCACGGCGACCGCCTCCTCAGACGACTTTGACGTCGACGGCTTCGGGGCCTTTCCTCCCGGGAGCGATCTCGAACTCCACGTTGTCGCCGTCGTTCAGCGACCGGCGGCCCGTGCCGACGATGTTCGAGTAGTGCACGAACACGTCGTCGCCATCGGGACGCGAGATGAACCCGAAGCCCTTCTCGTCATTGAAGAACTTCACTGTACCTGTGGCCATGGTGGCTCCTTTTGGGGGTGGAGCCATCCGTATTGACTCACGTTTCCGCTCTCACCATAGTGACGCGATTGCGGTTCCCCACCGCGAGGGCCAACGTCGGTCGGTGACCGGTGACCTGCAACCGCACGAGGATCGCGGCGGCAACAAGCGTCCCCGATGCCCCGGCCACGGCAAGCGCAAGGTCGCCGACCCCGACGCCATACACCAGCCACAACAACGCCTCGCCCGTTGCGATCCACCACGTGCCGGCGGCGATCCCGCTCAGCTCGCGGCTCCGCAGCGCGACGAGCAGGGCGGGCATCAACTGGCACGCGTAGCCGAGGCCGACAACAACGCCAGCGGCCGACCATCCGGCGACCGCGAGCACCGGCAGGGGAACCGCGCCGATGACGACAAGGGTGATGGCGAACCGCGTCGCCAACCGCCGGCTGCGGATGAACAGCACGGCGATACCGAAGTAGAGCACCGCGGAGATCACCGACACCGGCAACACCAACCACAAGCCTTGGGCGATCGCATAGATCGCCCACCAGGCGTTCAGCGCCAAACTCATGGCGACCCACTCGGCGGAGATCCCATCGGTAATGCGCGTGCGATAGAGCCGGATGAACTGCGGCGCGGCCATCATCGCTCCGATCACGTTGGCGACGATCGCCACGATGGTGAGGATCACGCCGGGAGGATACGGCCGTGGTCGAACACCAGCACCTGAGTCGCCCGGTCAAAAGCCACGTCGCGATGCGACACCGCGATCACGGTGGTGTCCGTAGCAGCAAGGTTGTCCCACAGCTCGATCTCGGTCTCTACATCGACGGCGCTCGACAGGTCGTCGAGCACGAGCAACTCCGGACGATGGGCGAGCGCCCGGGCGGTCGCTAGTCGCTGGCGCTGGCCGCCGGACAAGCGCAACCCGCGTGGACCGATCAGCGTCGCTCGCCCGTCGGCCATCGCGTCGACATCGTCGGCCACGGCGGCGATGCGTAATGCGTGATCGAGGTCGGCGTCGTCGAGCGTGCCGAGCCGGACGTTGTCGGCCACCGAGTCGGAGATCAGCTGCGGCACCTGTGGCAAGAACGCAGCATTCGGCGGCACGAAGAAGTTGGCGCGATCGTCGACGACCGTGCCGTTCCAGCACACCACGCCGCGCTCGTCGGCACCCCACACCAGGCCGAGCACGGCGCGCAGGAACGTGCTCTTCCCGCTGCCGACCGGTCCGGTCACGACCACGACCTCGCCGCGGGCGACACGCACTGACGCGTCGACGATCCCACCGCCGGTTGGGTATGTCGCGCTGAGGCCATCGACCTCGAGCACGTCGAGCGGGATGCGCGCGGGACGATCGGTCACCGGCCGCACGCGCAGGTCGCCCGGATCGATCGGCAACGATCGTTCGGTGACGGTGTGCTGCACATCGGCGTCGGCCACCAGGCGACGCATCCGGTCGAAGGCCACTCCGGCTTGTTTGCGGCGAGCCAGCATTCGCCCCACCATGCGCGGCAAGAACGCCAACCACCCGAGGTACGCCGTGAACAGCGCCAGCTGACCGAGGCCGAACGCACCCGAGGCGATCGCCGATGCACTCACGAGCAGCACGAGGCCGAGTCCGACATCGGCGGCGCCCTGGCTGAACGCCATCACGCTCTCGTCGAGTACCCGGTCGCGCACGGCGGTCTGACGGCGGCGATCGACCAGCGTTCGTAGACGACCCATCATCGGCTCGATCGCGGCGTTGACCTTCACCGTGGTCGCCGCAGCCATCACGTCGCCGAGCAGACCCGTGACCTTGGCGGTCGCGGCGCGATCAGCGGCGCGATAGCGCTTGATGCGCCCATCGAGCATGCGCGTCGCCACGCCCACGCCGAGCAACGGGAGCAGCAAGATCGCCGCCGCGGTCGGATCGGCGGCACCGAGGATGAACCCGGCAACCACGGTGAACACCAGCCCGCCCGTAACGTCGATCATGCCGTCGACGAACATGGCAACGTCTTCAGCATCGTCGCGGAAGTGGGTGATCGCCCCACCGGCCGAACCGACCGGCTGGCCGGCCTCGGGCCCACCGCTGGCCATCTGCGCGGCGAGCATGTTGGCCCGTAACAGCGACTGCATGTGCACCCACACCTTGGTCCAGATCAGCGCGCCGTGGTGTACCGCGACCATCCGCACGACCTCGGAGGCCACCGCCGCTGCCGCCCATGCACACGTCGCCGCCGTGTCGCCACGAGTGAGGGCGTCATACCCGCGGCCGAGTGCGTAGCCGGTGGCCGCAGGCATCGTGAAGAACACGATGAACAGCCCGCCGCCCCACCAGAACTCGCGCGGGCGGTGCATGGCCACGCGCCACGCCAGAGCCCACACGTTGGCGCCGGGATCATGCACCGGCTCGTCGAGCCAGTCCTCGCTGGTGCGCGGTTCCACGCGGTCGGACCGCGGTACGTCGTCGACGAGCTCGGTCACGACGCACCCTCTGATGATCCGGCTGATGATCCGGCTGATGGCCCGGCTGATGATCCGGCCGATGGTCCGGTCGGCGCCACGCCGAGCGACAGTTCGAGCAGCCGGGCGTATCGGCTTTCGTCGTCGCCGAGTAACTCGCTGCGTCGACCGCGCTCGACGATGCGGCCGCCGTGGAACACGGCGATGGCGTCGACGGCGTGCAGCGTCGACAACCGGTGGGCGATAATCACCGCGGTCCGCCCGGCGATCAGGTCGGCGACGGCCGCTTCGATGCGTTGCTCGGTGGCCGGATCAACACGCGCTGTCGCCTCGTCGAGCACGATCACATCGGGGTCGCGCAGCCACACGCGGGCGAGCGACAACAACTGTGACTCGCCCGCCGACAGACCGGCGCCACCAGCACCGAGCTGACGATGGAGGTCGCCGGTGGCCAGGCGCTCGAGGCCGACCCGGGCGAGGGCGTCGGCGACCGCGTCGTCGGCGATCGTGTCGTCGAACAGTGCCACGTTGTCGCGCACGGAGCCCGTGAACAGCTCTACCTCTTGTGGAACGAGCGCAACACGACGACGCAACTCGGCGACTGGGATGTCGGCAACGGGTACGTCGCCGAGGGTGACCGTGCCGACGTTCGCTTCGACCAGGCGCAACACCAGGCGGGAGAACGTGGTCTTTCCGCTGCCGGTGCGTCCGACGACCCCGAGCGACGTGCCGGCCGGGACATCGATCGACACGTCGTGCAGTACAGGCTGATCGTCGCCGTAGTCGAAGCCGACCGCCTCGAAGCCGATGCCCAACGCCCCTGCGGCGGGCACCGTGGTGCCGTTGTCGACAATCGTCGGGCGAACGTCGAGCAGATCGAGCACGCGCACCATCGCGCCGTTCGCCTTCTGCACGGTTTCGAGCTCGTGGACCACCTCTTCGAGCGGACGCGATACGAGCATCACGTACTGGAACATGAGGAACGCGGTGCCGAGTGAGATCGCCCCCGCGTTGAACAGCAGCACGCCGGCGACCAAGGCGATCGCCCACCCAGCGACCACGGCGGCCTGCACGAACCACCACATCACGAGGAACGCGCGCTCGCGACGCACCGCACCGGTGAGTGCACCCTCGCTCTCTTCGACGAAACGCCACGCGGCGTGCTGAGCAGCACCGTTGGCCCGCAGGTCTTCCGACGCAGTGAGGCGCTCCTCGATCCCGCCATACAGGCGAGCAAGCGCGCCCATCTCCTCCGACGACTCGCCCACGGCACGATGCCGGCTGCGCACGATCACCGCGAGGGCGAGCGCGAGATAGCCGAGCATGCCGAGCGCCAGTCGCCAGTCGAGTACGGCGAGCACGCCGACGATGCCGAGCACCAACAGCAGGGCGCCGAGCGCCTTGGGGACCACACGACCGAGGAACTCCGACACCGAAGTGACGTCACCGTCAGTGCGTTGGATCAACTCGCCGGGCGTGTGTTGCCGGTGGAACTCGTGATCGAGTTCGAGAACGTGGCGAGCCATCGTCAACCGCAGCGCATTGGTCGTGCGCCATGCCGCCAGCGTGGCAAACCAGGCCACGACCACGGCCAACAGCTGTGCACCGATGGCGATCGCCAGATACAACGCGGCCAGCCGAGCCACGCTGGCCGCGTCGGTGCCTGCGGTGGCGTCGTCGACGATGCGCCGCACCACCAGCGGGCCGGCCAAGGTCAGCGCTGCCGCTCCGGCGACGAGCGCGCCGAGCACGGCCCAACGCAGCGCGTCGGGCCGCAACAGCTCCCCAAGGGCGCGCCAGCGAGCGCGCGTTCGCTCGGCCATGTCGTCAGTGTGGCGGACACGGCGATGTTGACGGGCCCCGTTTTCGCGCATGTGGGTCGCGTCGCTTCGGCACCGGGGCGCGATGGGGAATTATTGCGTGCGCAATGGCGTTGTAGCCGACATGACACACGCCTCCACACGAGTGCAGTTCTGGGTCGATCCCGCATGCCCATTCTGTTGGACCACGGCGCGCTGGCTGGTCGACGAAGTGCTCCCCCACCGCCAGCTCGAGGTGACGTGGCAGCCGATCAGCTTGCTGTGGAAGAACGATCCACCGGTCGACAGTCCGTACTACGAGGCGTCGCACTTCACCCATCGGCTGCTTCGGGTGATGGAGTCGGTGCGCACCACCGATGGCGACCGCGGCGTGCTGCGTATCTATCGCGAGTTCGGTGCGCGCATTCACCACGACGGTGTTCGCCCGTTCGACCCGGCCGACGCACTGACCGAGGTCGGGCTCGACACCAAACACGCGGCGGCCTTTGACGACGAGCGATGGGACGAAGAAATCCGGTCGCGCATGGACGAGGGTCTGGAGCTCGTCGGCACCGACGTCGGTACCCCGATCATCGCCATCGAACGAGCCGACGGATCGTGGGGTGGCTACTTCGGACCGGTGATCACCGGTGTGCCATCGAGCGACAAGAGCCTCCGGTTGTGGGATGCGCTGGTCGAGATGACGGCGATCGACGAGTTCTTCGAACTGAAGCGCACGCGCACCCATGCTCCCAACCCGGGGGACCGGCCGAACCCGATCGACTGACGATCGCGTTCACCGACTCGCTAGTCGGCGAGGCGGTACAGCCAGATCGGTGCTGCCACGCCGCGGATGCGAGTCGGGCCGACATCGCGAAACGTCACTGCGGGGAGCGGCGAACCGATACCCCCGAGAACGTGGTCGGAGACCAACAACTCACCCGGCGCGGCCAGATCGGTGACCCTGGCAGCAATGTTGACCGTGCGCCCGACGTAGTCGTCGGCGCGGGTCTGCACTTCGCCATGGTGCATGCCATAACGGACGGCAAGCTCGAACGTTCCGTTGCCCCGCGCCCGTTCGATCTGCGCGCGGAGTTCAATCGTTGCCTCGACGGCAGGGCGCGGTGCGGCGAACCACAACATCAACCCGTCGCCGAGTTCCTTCACGACCCGTCCGTCGGCGGCGTCCACCACCCCGCGGGCGAGATGGGTCTGTTGGTCGAGCAGCGCAAGTGCGGCCGCGTCACCACACGCGTCGGTGTACGCGGTGAAGCCGACCAGATCGGTGAACACGATCGTGGCGTCGGTCATCGATTCGTCACGGAGACGCGCCCGCTGGTACTCCGAGCGACGACCACACAGTCGGCATCGCTCGGGCGGGCGGTGCTGCCATCGTCGACGGCAGCAACGCCAGGCTCAACCACGTGGGCCCGGACGCCGGCCGGCAGCGACACCTTGATCCGGCCGGAGACGGTCTCCGCGTGCACGTCGTGGGCGCCGAGCAACGCAACGTCGATTCGCCCACTGGTCGTGTGCGCCTGAACGGGGCCGTCGACGCCGCGCACCGTCACGCTCCCGCTGGTCACCGTGACCTGCGCACCACGGCAGGCAGCGGCAAGGTGCAGATCGATGCCTGCCGT
>JBCBSO010000014.1:0-15338 GCA_039819205.1 Actinomycetota bacterium | reverse complement strand
CCGCGGAAGCGGCGCAAGGCCGCGGCATCGCGCGGCGGCTTGTCGCCCAGGCGGCGCGGCGAGTCCTGAGGACTCGCCCGATAGGGAGAGCGGCGGGGTGGGGGAGGGGGGTGGTGGGGGGGGGGTGCAGTCCCGCCGCGACGACCCCGTTTGTGATCAGCCGATGGATTCCGACGACGGCGCCGCTGCGCCGTTGGTCTCCGCCTCGACGGGCTGTTCGCCGGCCGCATCAGCGTCGTAGGTGCCGTGCAGATCGGCGAGGAACGCTGCGGGGTCGGCCACTTCGGCATCGCTCGAGTAGAACGTCATCGGCTCGTAGTCCGGGGCTTCGATCCCGAACTCGCGATAACGCATCATGCCGGTACCAGCCGGGATGAGCTTGCCGATGATGATGTTCTCCTTGAGGCCGATCAGGTCGTCGCCGCGACCGTCGATGGCCGCCTCGGTGAGCACCCGGGTGGTCTCCTGGAAGGAGGCCGCCGAGAGCCACGAGTCGGTGGCCAGCGACGCCTTGGTGATGCCCATCAGCTCGGGGCGTCCCTCGGCGGGACGCGACCCGTCTTCGACCATCTGGCGATTGGTGTCGCGGAACCGCTTGGCATCGACCCGCTCGCCCGGCAGGAATGCGGTCCCACCCGGCTCTTGCACACCGACACGCCGCGTCATCTGACGGACGATCAGCTCGATGTGCTTGTCGTGGATCGACACACCCTGGTCGCGGTACACCCGCTGCACTTCCTCGACGAGGTACAGCTGCGTCTCGCGGATGCCCTTGATCTCCATGATCTCCTTCGGATCGAAGGGACCGTCGGTGAGTGGCTCACCGGCGCGGATCTCTTGGCCATCTTCCACGATCGGACGGGCACCGAGCGGCAGCACGGTTTCGTAGGTATCGCCGGCGTCGTCGGTGACGACGACCGGGATGCCCTTGCCCTCGTCTTCGCGCAACACGAGCGTGCCGGTGGCCTTGGCCAGGCGGGCCGAACCCTTCGGCGTACGAGCCTCGAACAGCTCGACCACGCGGGGCAGACCGCCGGCGATGTCCTTACCGGCCACACCACCGGTGTGGAAGGTCCGCATGGTCAGCTGGGTGCCGGGCTCACCGATCGACTGCGCAGCGATCACGCCGACCGCCTCACCGAGTTCGATCAGTTTGCCGGTGGCCAGCGAACGGCCGTAGCACATGGCGCACACACCGAGTTCGGCGTCGCAGGTGAGCACGGAACGGACGCGTACCCGCTCGATTTCGGGGTCGTCGCGCAGCGCCGCGAGCTCTTCGTCACCGACGATGGTGTTGCGCTCGAGGAGCGTGATCTCCTCGCCGTCTTTGACCATCGGTGTCGACAGCTCGACGTCTTGCACGAGCGCCCGGCCATAGAGCTTGGTCTCGAGGTAGGCACGACGGTTCGCGGTGTCGGGGGCCACGTTCTCGACCCAGATGCCGAGGTTGGTGCCGCAGTCGTCCTCGCGGATGATCAGCTCCTGGGCGACGTCGACGAGGCGACGAGTGAGGTAGCCCGAGTCGGCGGTCCGCAGTGCGGTGTCGACCAGACCCTTACGAGCGCCCGGCGTGGCGATGAAGTACTCGAGCGTCTCAAGGCCCTCGCGGAAGTTCGACTTGATCGGACGGGGGATCATGTCACCGCGGGGGTTGGCGACGAGGCCACGCATGCCGGCGATCTGACGCATCTGCGTCATGTTTCCGCGGGCACCCGAACCGACCATCATGTCGATCGGGTTGAACTGCTGGGCCTTGAACTCGGCCTCCATCGCGGCCTGCACCTCGGCGGTGGCGTCGGTCCAGATGCGCACCTCCTGCTGGCGGCGCTCGCCGTCGGTGATGATGCCGCGACGGAACTGCGTCTCGACCTTGTCGGCCTGGCTCTCGTAGCCGTCGAGCAGATCGCGCTTGGCCTGCGGCGTGCGCACGTCGTCGATCGACACGGTGAGTCCCGACTGCGACGCGTAGCGGTAACAGACGTTCTTCACGTTGTCGAGCGCCTCGGCCACCGTGGCCTTGTCGTAGTTGTCGGAGAGGTGCTCGACCATCACACCCATCTCCTTCTTCTTCACCGTGTCGGTGAAGTGTCCGAAGCGTTCGGTGTAGTCGTCGGGCAGCGCGTCTTCGAACAGCGCCCGGCCCGCGGTGGTCTCGTAGCCCTCCTTGCCCGGGGGACGCATCTCGATGGCGGCGTGCAGATCGAGGGTGCCCTCTTCGTAGGCCCGCATCACTTCCCACAGATGGCGGAAGCGCCGGCCCTCACCGATGGCCCCGGCGATGTGCTCGGTCAGGTAGTAGCCACCGATGATCATGTCCTGCGACGGGGTCACGATGGGACGGCCCGACGCCGGTGACAAGATGTTGTTGGCGCTGAGCATGAGCACGCGGGCCTCGGCCTGGGCTTCCGACGACAGCGGCACGTGGATGGCCATCTGGTCGCCGTCGAAGTCGGCGTTGAACGCGGTGCACACCAACGGGTGGATCTGCAGCGCCTTGCCCTCGACGAGCACGGGCTCGAACGCCTGGATACCCAGACGGTGCAGCGTGGGCGCGCGGTTGAGCAGCACCGGGTGTTCCTTGATGACGTCTTCGAGTACGTCCCACACCTGCGGGCGGCGACGCTCGACCATGCGCTTGGCGGTCTTGATGTTCTGCGCCAGCTCGAGGTCGACCAGTCGCTTCATCACGAACGGCTTGAACAGCTCGAGGGCCATCAGCTTCGGCAGACCGCACTGGTGGAGGCGCAGCGTCGGGCCGGCGACGATCACCGAACGGCCCGAGTAGTCGACGCGCTTACCGAGCAGGTTCTGACGGAAGCGGCCCTGCTTGCCCTTGAGCATGTCGGACAGCGACTTCAGCGGACGGTTGCCCGGTCCGGTGACCGGCCGGCCACGGCGGCCGTTGTCGAACAGTGCGTCGACGGCCTCCTGCAGCATCCGCTTCTCGTTGTTGATGATGATCTCGGGGGCGCCGAGGTTGAGCAGGCGCTCCAACCGGTTGTTGCGGTTGATCACGCGGCGGTACAGATCGTTCAGGTCGGACGTGGCGAAGCGACCACCGTCGAGCTGGACCATCGGACGCAGTTCCGGCGGAATCACCGGCACGGCGTCGAGGATCATCGCCTTGGGGTCGTTGGTGCGGCGGCCGTGTTCGTCGCGCCGGTTGAACGAGGCGACGATCTTGAGACGCTTAATGGCCTTCTGCTTGCGCTGGGCGCTGAGCGGCTTGCGACCCGAGTCGCCCGGGTCGATGGCCTCGCGCAGCTTCTGCTCTTCTTCGTCGAAGTCGATGCGGTCGATGAGCGCCTTGATCGCCTCGGCGCCGGTGCCACCTTCGAAGTACTCGCCGTACTTGTCGCGCATCTCGCGCCACAACATCTCGTCTTCGATGATCTTGCGCGAGTGCAGACCCTTGAACTCGTCCCAGGTGCGGGCGATGAGGTCGAGCTCGATCTCGTAGCGCTCGCGGATGCCCTCGACCTCTTTGTCGGCTTCCTTCTGGAGCTTCTTCAGGTCGGCGGCCTTGGCGTCTTCTTTCTCGGCCTGCGCGGCTGCCTCTTCGAGCTCTTTGAAGCGGGCGTCGATGGCCAGCTCCATCTCCTTTTGGATGGCGTCGCGCTCTTCGAGGTACTCGTTCTCGAGGGTCTCGAGTGCTTCGTGACGGCCGTCTTCGTCGACCCAGCTCACGAGATGGGCAGCGAAGTAGATGACCTTCTCGAGCTGCTTGGCCTTGAGCTCTTCTTTCGGCTCGATGCCGGCGAGCAGGTAGGCCAGCCACGAGCGGGTGCCGCGCAGATACCAGATGTGCACCGCCGGGGCGGCGAGTTCGATGTGGCCCATCCGGTCGCGACGCACCTTGGAACGGGTGACCTCGACGCCGCAGCGCTCGCAGATGATGCCCTTGAACCGGACGCGCTTGTACTTGCCGCAGTAGCACTCCCAGTCGCGGGTGGGTCCGAAGATCTTCTCGCAGAACAGGCCGTCCTTCTCGGGACGCAGCGTGCGGTAGTTGATCGTTTCGGGCTTCTTGACCTCGCCGTGGCTCCACGTGCGGATCTGGTCCGCCGTCGCCAGGCGGATCTTGAGCTGGTCGAACATGTTGACATCGAGCATTTGAGGTGGGTCCTGTCTCTCGTCTCGGATCGTTCGGTCGGGTGTGTCAGTCGTCAGTGGATTCGGTGGCCGCCGTGGCGAGGGAAGCGCCAGCGACGAGCCACAAGGAGGGAGCGGTCACAGCGAAGCGGAGACCAGTCCCGACTCATCAAGGTCAGTAGCGAGCTGCTCTTTCGGCGCGCTCGCGTTCGCGGCGGGCGTCGTCTTCGTCGGTGCCGCGCTCGGGACGGGAGATGTCGATGCCGAGTTCTTCGGCCGCTCGGAACACCTCGTCGTCGAGGTCGCGCATTTCGACCTCGATGCCGTCTTCGGTGAGCACTTCGACGTTGATGCAGAGTGCCTGCATCTCCTTCATCAGCACCTTGAAGCTCTCGGGCACGCCCGGCTCGGGAATGTTGTCGCCCTTGACGATCGCCTCGTACACACGCACTCGGCCGAGTACGTCGTCGGACTTGATCGTCAGGAGCTCCTGGAGGCAGTACGCCGAGCCATACGCCTCGAGCGCCCACACTTCCATCTCACCGAAGCGCTGACCACCGAACTGCGCCTTACCACCGAGCGGCTGCTGGGTGATCATCGAGTACGGGCCGGTCGAGCGGGCGTGGATCTTGTCGTCGACCAGGTGGGCCAGCTTCAAGATGTACATGTAGCCGACGGTGATCTCCTTGTCGTAGGCCTCGCCGGTGCGGCCGTTGAACAGCTGCACCTTGCCGTCGGTGCCGACCAGGCGTTCGCCGTCGGCCGCTTCGGCGTTGAGCCCGCCGAGGATCTCCTGGATCGTCGGGTGGTCGAGCGACTTCTCCTTCTCGTCCCAGTTGGCGCCGTCGAACACCGGCGTGGCGACGAACGTCGACGGCTTGGTGTTCGGGCGCGTCTTGGTTTCGGTGCCGCGCACCGGCTCGTCGCCGACGGTGCTGCCATCGGGATTGGTCCATCCCCAGCGGGCGCAGTAGCCGAGGTGCGCTTCGAGCACCTGGCCGACGTTCATCCGGCTCGGCACGCCGAGCGGGTTGAGGATGATGTCGACGGGCTGGCCGTCGGCGGTGAACGGCATGTCCTCCACCGGCAGGATCTTGGAGATCACGCCCTTGTTGCCGTGGCGGCCGGCGAGCTTGTCGCCGACGGAGATCTTGCGCTTCTGGGCGACGTACACGCGCACCAGCTGGTTCACACCTGGGGGCAGCTCGTCGCCGTCGTCGCGGTTGAACACCTTGACGTCGATGACCTTGCCGACCTCACCGTGCGGCACCTTGAGGCTGGTGTCGCGGACCTCGCGGGCCTTCTCACCGAAGATCGCCCGCAGCAGGCGCTCTTCTGGGGTGAGCTCGGTTTCACCCTTCGGGGTGACCTTGCCGACGAGCACGTCACCGGGTCCGACCTCGGCACCGATGCGGATGATGCCGCGGTCGTCGAGGTCGGCGAGGATGTCGTCGGACAGGTTCGGGATGTCGCGGGAGATCTCCTCCGGCCCGAGCTTGGTGTCGCGGGCGTCGACCTCGTGCTCCTTGATATGGATCGAGGTGAGCACGTCATCCTTGACGAGGCGCTCGGAGAGGATGATTGCGTCCTCGAAGTTGTAGCCCTCCCACGGCATGAACGCCACGAGCAGGTTCTTGCCCAGTGCCAGTTCGCCGTGGTCGGTCGAGGGGCCATCGGCGAGGATCGTGCCCGCCTTGACCTTGTCGCCCTCGCGCACCAGGGCCCGCTGGTTGATGCAGGTGTCCTGGTTCGAGCGGCGGAACTTGGCGAGGCGGTAGACCTTCTTGCCCTCGTTCTTGTACTGCACGGTGATCGACTCGCCGGAGACCTCGGTGATCTCGCCGTCGTCGATGGCCTGGATCAGGTCGGCGGCGTCACGCGCGGCACGGTTCTCGATGCCGGTACCGATGTACGGCGCCTCGGCACGGAGCAACGGCACGGCCTGGCGCTGCATGTTTGCGCCCATGAGGGCGCGGTTGGCGTCGTCGTGCTCGAGGAACGGAATCAGCGCCGTGGCCACCGACACGATCTGCTTCGGTGACACGTCGATGAAGTCCACCTCGGTGGGCGGCACGTATCCGATGTCGGTAGTGGCACCGAAGAAGCTCTCGGCTTCCAGCATCTTGCGCAGGTCTTCGAGGCTCGCGGCCTGTGGCGACCGGCGCACAAGCACGCGTGCTTCCTTGATCGATCCGTCGTCGGCGAGCGGCGTGTTGGCCTGGGCGACGACGTAGTTCTCCTCCTCGTCGGCGGCCATGTACACGACCTTGCCGGTGACCTTGCCGTCCTTCACCTCGCGGTACGGCGACTCGATAAAGCCGAACTCGTTCACGCGGGCGTAGGTCGACAGACCACCGATGAGGCCGATGTTCGGACCCTCTGGCGTTTCGATTGGGCACATCCGGCCGTAGTGGCTGAAGTGCACGTCGCGCACTTCGAAGCCGGCGCGCTCGCGTGACAGACCACCCGGTCCGAGCGCCGACAGACGACGACGGTGGGTGAGACCCGACAGCGGGTTCACCTGGTCCATGAACTGCGACAGCTGCGACGTTCCGAAGAACTCCTTGATCGCCGCCACGACCGGACGGATGTTGATCAGCGTCTGCGGGGTGATCGCCTCGACGTCTTGGGTGGTCATCCGCTCACGGACGACACGCTCCATGCGGCTGAGGCCGATGCGCACCTGGTTCTGAATCAGCTCGCCGACCGAGCGGATGCGCCGGTTGGCGAAGTGGTCCTGGTCGTCGAGGCGGTAGCCGGGCTCCTGCTTGACGAGGTGCAGCATGTAGGTGATCGACGCCAGCACCTCGCAGCGGCTGAGCACGTTCTGGTTTTCGTCGGGGTAGTCGAGCAGCGGCTCGCCTTCGGTATCGACGGCACCCTCGAGACCGAACAGATCGCCGAGGCGGCCGACCTCTTCACCGAGCTTGCGGTTCAGCTTGTAGCGGCCGACGCGCGACAGGTCGTAGCGACGGCTCTCAAAGAAGGCGTTGCGGAAGTAGCCGCGCGCCGACTCGATGGTCGGCGGCTCGCCGGGCCGGGCCCGCTTGTAGATCTCGATGAGCGCTTCGTCTTGGGTCGGAGCGATGTCGCGCTCTTTGTCCCACTGCCCTTCGAGGAAGTCGAAGTGGGCGACGAAGCGGTCGAGGAAGCCGGGGGCGTTCTCTTCGTCGTAGCCGAGGGCGCGCAGCATGGTGAAGATGCCGAGGCGACGCTTGCGGGCGACGCGCGTGCCGGCGGTGACGTCCTTGCCGGGCTTGTGCTCGACGTCGAACTCCATCCACTCACCGCGGTAGGGGTGGATCGTGCCCTTGACGAGCTGGTGCTTGGTGAGGTTGCGCAGACGGAACCGCTCGCCGGGCTCGAAGATCACGCCCGGGCTGCGGACGAGCTGCGACACGACGACGCGCTCGGTGCCGTTGACGATGAACGTGCCCTTCTCGGTCATGATCGGGAAGTCGCCCATGAACACCGTTTGTTCTTTGATCTCACCGGTGTTGCGGTTCATGAACCGGGCGCGCACGAACACGGGCGCCGAGTAGGTCATGTCCTTCTCTTTGCACTCCTCCACCGTGAACTTCGGCGGCGGGCGCAGATCTTCGTCGAAGGGGTCGAACTCCAGCTCGAGCTGCAAGGACTCGGAGAAGTCCTTGATCGGGCTGATGTCGCGGAAGGTGTTGGCCAGACCCTCATCGAGGAACCACTGGAAGCTCTCGCGCTGAATAGCGATGAGATCGGGCAGCTCCAGGGGCTCCTTCAGGTTGCCGAACGAGTAGCGGTCACGGGACACGGGACGAGTCGCCACGGATCACACTCCAATAAGACGAGGGCGGATGTCGACAGAAGTACGGGCGCGCTGAACCGCACCGAAAACGCGGTGGGGGAACAGCAGACGCACGACAGGAGCGGATGCTATCTCCACAGGGCGAGCTTCGCCAACCGCTTTCGACGTACGATCGTCGAGCGGTTGCGCTCCAGCCCCGTGGGGCGACTGAATTGCGGGACAAGGTAAAGAAGTCGCCGCGAGATGTCAAGCATGGGCGGCGTCACGACCGGCTGACGAAGTGGTCGTACGCGCCTATTGCGGCGGCCCGGTGGGCGCAGCGTGAGCGAGCGCATCGAAGGCATCGGCCAGCAGTGCGGCCAGTTCGGTGTTGCCACCCGACTCTTGCCACCGACCGATCGCCACGTCGACGGCGGCCAAGCAGGCACCGGCGATCACGCCGGCGGTCAACTCATCGACGTCGGCGGCACCCTCGAGCGCCTTCGTGAGATACGCGTGCTGCGTGTAACTCTGCTCGACGGTGGCCGCATACACCTGGGGCGTGCGATAGATGAAGGCGATGCGGCTGAGCTGGCTCTGGTCGTAACGCGGCGCCACCGCCTCGATGTACGCGTCGCGAATGGCGTCGACCGGCGGTTGCGCGGCGAGGCGACGGAGCAGCGCGGCCTGCAGCTCGGGTTCATAGTCCTGCCACGTCACGAGCCGTTCCTTGGTGCCGAAGTATCGGTACACCGTGCTGTCACTGACCGCCACCGCGGCCGCAATGTCGCCGACGGTGACCGCCTCAAACCCGCGCGTCGTGAAGAGCTCGATGGCGACGGCTTGGATCTCACGCATCGAGTCGAGCTTGCGCCGATCGCGCAACGGACGAGCGCCGCCACCGGTTGCGCCGTGAGATGCGTCATCCACGCAACCTGACCGTAGCTGCCGCCGGTCGTCACTGAGCATCAGCATGTCTGTGAGCTTCTTTGTGACAGTCACTTGCAGTTTGCATCTCGCTCCCGTAGCCTCGTGGACATGGAAACGCTCGCCTTCATCGGTCTCGTGCTCACGCTCGCCGGCCTGCTGTTGTTCGTCGCCGACCTCTGGCGCCATTGGCGGCGGGGGCAGCTGAATCGACAGCTGTGGAAGGAGATGGGTGCCAACATCAGCACGATTCCCCCGCTGCTCATCGTTGGCGGACTGACCACCGTGATGTGGGCCGCCGTGCTCGGTGTGGTGTCCACGCTGACACCGCTCAGCATCCCGACCACGCCGCTCACGATCCTCCTTGCGGTGGTCGCGTACGACGTGAACTACTACTGGATGCACCGCGCCGAACACCGTGTGGCGTGGCTGTGGGCACTGATCCACTCGGTGCACCACAGTTCGCCCGTGTTCAATCAGACGACGGCGTATCGCATCTCGTTCACCGACGCGATCTTCACCAACGCGTTCTTCGTCCCGCTGGCCATCATCGGGTTCGATCCGCTGCTGATCCTCGCGGTCGGCGCGTTCAACCTGGCCTACCAAGGGTGGATCCACACCGAGGTCATCGGGAAGCTGCCGCGACCGATCGAATACGTGTTCAACACGGCGTCACACCACCGCGTCCATCACGGCTCCGACGCCAAGTACCTCGACACCAACTACGCCGGCATGTTCATCATCTTCGATCGCATCTTCGGCACGTTCCAGGTCGAGGAGGAGACCCCGGTGTACGGGCTCACCGTGCCGCTCGGCACGACCAACCCGATCGATGCCCACTTCCTCGAGTTCCGTCGCCTGTGGGCCAAAGTGCGTACCACCGAGGGCGTGGCCAACCGCTGGCGGCTCATGTGGGGACCGCCCGTTGGCTACTACGAGGGGCTTGAGGCACCGGAGGCATCCGCGCCACGACCCGAACCAGTCGCCGGCTGAGCAGTCTTAGCGGGTCAGACCCGCTGCACGGCGAACAGCTGCAGATTCATGTACCAGTACCGGCCGTCGGTCGACAGCCCCGGATCGCTGAGCTCGTAGCAGCGAAAGCTGACGTCGTAGATACCGACCGACGACACGTCGATCACCACCGAGATCGGCACCGAGCCGAAGCTCCCTGCCGTTGCAAGCGCCTCGACGTTGGTCACGTTGGGTTGGCCGAACCTGGTGTCGTCGAGATACGCCTGACACAGCGCCGACAAGGGTTCGGTGTTACTGAGGTTCTGGAGCGTGACGTCACCGGTCAGGAGGTACGTGCCGGGCTTCAATGCGATGTTGTCGATGAAGTAGTTCGCAGGCGCCGGCGGATTCGTCGATGTGCCGAGGTTGGTGATCGCCGAGCTGTCGAAGTCGGCGACCAGCGACAGCCCCGCTGGTCCGGCCGGGCCAGCGGGACCCGGTACTCCCGCCGAGGCCGCCAGATCGACCAGGCTGCTCGGGCCGTACCAACCGACGATGTCGATCAGGATGTGCACCGAGCCGCGGAAGTTGTAGACGTTGAGCTTCCCGTCGGGCGACAGCTGCACGTCGACCTTGTTCGGCGTCGGCGCCGCGCCGGCGGTGACGTTGAGATTCGAAAGCAGCGGCACCTGCGCGAGGTCCGCTGGGTACAGCCGAACGTTCGATGAGGCGGTGGCCCCAACGGCGGTGACGTTGGCGGCGATCGCCGTCGCCTCGGTGGGGATCGCCAACCCACCGGTGCACTCACCGTTGGCACCGTGGATCTGGACCTCGAGGACTTCGTTCGGGCCGAGGGGTGCCGATCGTGGTCCGATGTTGTCGGGGCCACGGGTGTCGACGATGCGACAACCAGCCGTTGGGGTGTAGGTCGTGTCGAAGTCGCCCGGAGTGGCGCCGGCCGACCATCGTGCCATCACGACGACGACACACATCGACGCCACAATCGCTCCAGCGATGAACCACACCAACGAACGGACACGCACGGTGGCATCCATCCCACTCCCCCGATCTCGATCGGCGCCCGGCGGGCGCAACTCGTCGCCAACCGTACGGCGCGTGTTCGTTCCGGTGGGCGATCGGTGCGCCCCGCCGCAGCGGAGCACGCGTCCGAACTCGCCGGCGCCAGCCGGTGCGTCCGGACGCGGCGATGGCCGGCGGGTCGCCCCGCCGGCCATCGTTCGTAGTTGTCCTCGTTGGTCGATCAGCATGTGATCGATGCCGGTCGCCCTGGGCGCCAGCGTCGGCCTGCTATCGCAGGCCGATGATCACTTGAGTTCGATTTCGGCGCCGACCTCTTCGAGCTTGGCCTTGGCGTCCTCGGCGTCGGCCTTGCTGGCCTTTTCGAGGATCGGCTTCGGCGCACCGTCGACGAGGTCCTTGGCGTCCTTCAGTCCAACGCCGAGGATGTCCTTGACCGTCTTCACGACCTGGATCTTCTGGCCGCCAGCAGCCGCCAAGATCACATCGAATTCGGTCTGCTCTTCGCCGCCGCCATCGGCGTCGCCGCCGCCGGCCGCTGGAGCACCCGCCGCCGCCACGGCGACCGGAGCCGCTGCGGTGACCTCGAACTTCTCCTCGAAGGCATCGAGGAGCTCCTTGAGCTCGATCACGGTCATGTTGCTAATGGATTCGAGAATGTCGTCTTTCGTAGCCATCGTGATGGATTCACTTTCGTGCGATGGTGCCGCCGATCGGCGACACCGGAGTACTGGAGATCGTCATCGCCATGGGCCGTTGCCCACTGCGGAGGTCACAGCCGGACTGCGATCAGGCAGCCTGTTCCTGCTGGTCGATGTAGGCCGACAAGCCGTAGGCGAAGTTGCGCGGCAGCGCAGCGAGCAAGCTGGCGGTTCGGTTCAGCGGGGCCTGCAGGGCTCCGGCGAACGTGGCCAGCAACTCTTCGCGCGACGGCAGGCTGGCCAACGCCTTCACGTCGTCGGCGGACATTGGGCTCTCGCCCAGCACGCCACCTTTGACGACGAGGTTGGGGTTGGACTTGGCCTGATCGGTGAGCGCCTTGGCGGCGGCCACCGAGTCGCCGGTGACGAAGGTCAGCGCGGTCGGACCGAGTAGGTATTCGGCGAGGCTGTCGTAGCCGGCGTTGTTGGCGGCCAAGCGGGCGAGGGTGTTCTTGTACACCTTGTGCTCGGCGCCGGCGTCGCGCAGCGGTGTGCGCAGGTCGGCGAGTTCACCCACGGTCATCCCGCGGTACTCCGACACGAACACGGCGACGCTGTCGTTGAGCTTGCCGGTGATCTCCTCGACGATGGCGACCTTGTCTGGTCGCGGACTCGTTGTGGTCATCTGAGGTGCATCCTCCTTTCGTGGTACTCGTGGTGCTCGCTGACGATGCGAACACCGACGAGGAGGCCGCTGATGCGGGCTCGACGTTGGGATGCACCTCGGCTGGCGGACGATGTCCATTACCCCGGTGATCCGGCTGGATCGGTGGGACCAACGGTCTGCGGCAAGCAACCGGTTTGGTTGTGACGATGTGCAGGCTAGCGGTGGGTGGCGCCAGACCGGCGTGTGATCAGACTTCGGCCTTGAGCCGGTTCGTGTCGACGCGCACGCCGGGGCCCATCGTGGACGACAACGTGATCTTCTTCAGGTAGCGGCCCTTGGACGAGGCCGGCTTCACCCGCTGGAGCTCGTCGAGCACGGCGCGGAAGTTGGTCTCGAGTGCGTCGGGCTCGAAGCTGGCCTTGCCGACGGGCACGTGCACGTTGCCGTACCGGTCGGTGCGGTACTCGACCTTGCCGCCCTTGAACTCGCCGACGGCCTTGGCCACGTCGGGGGTGACGGTGCCGGTCTTCGGGTTGGGCATCAGGCCGCGCGGGCCGAGCACCCGCCCGAGTCGACCGACGAGCGGCATCATGTCGGGCGAGGCGATCACGAGGTCGAAGTCCATCTTGCCGGCTTCGACGTCGGCGGCGAGGTCGTCGGCCCCGACCACATCGGCGCCGGCTTCGCGGGCCTGGTCGGCGGCGTCACCAGAGGCGAACACGGCGACGCGTACGTCCTTACCGGTGCCCGATGGCAGGGCGACGGTGCCGCGCACCATCTGGTCGGCCTTGCGTGGGTCGACGCCGAGTCGCACCGATACGTCGATGCTCTCGTCGAACTTGGCCGAGGCCATGGTCTTCACGAGATTCAGCGCCTCGGCTGGGCCGTAGAACTGGTCGCGGTCGAACTTCTTTTGTGCGTCGGCGTACTTCTTGCCGGACATGGTGGTCTCCCTCGTGTGGTCGAGCCGGCCGGGCGAGGTGTTCCCGGTCCAGGCGTGGTTGGTGATTCGGGTGGAACGGTCGTCGGAGCGACGACGGTCAGCCGACCTCGATGCCCATCGAACGGGCGGTGCCGCGCACCTGGAGCTTGGCGGCTTCGAGGTCGTAGGCGTTGAGGTCGGGCATCTTGATCTGGGCGATCTCTTCGAGATCGGCTTCGGTGATCGAGCCGGCCGTCTCCGCGCCGGGGTTGTTCGCCGCCTTGTCGAGGCCAGCCTTCTGGCGGATGAGCACCGCCGTGGGCGGCGTCTTCAAGATGAAGTCGAACGTGCGATCCTCGTAGATCGTGATCTCGGTGGGGACGACGGTGCCGGCCTGCGACTCGGTCTGCGCGTTGTAGGCCTTGACGAAGTCCATGATGGCGATGCCGTGCGGGCCGAGCGCGGTACCGACCGGCGGTGCGGGGCTGGCCTTGCCGGCTTCGATCTGGATCTTGACTACTGCGACGACGGTTTTCTGCGCCATGGGTGGGGGTTCTTTCTCGATCTACTTCGTCTGGATGTTCGTGATGGCCGCGGTCGGGCGGCTCAGAGCTTGGCGACCTGGCTGAAGTCCATCTCGACCAGGGTCTCGCGGCCGAAGATGTTGACGAGGACCTTCAGCTTCATGTGGTCGGCGTTGATCTCGGCGATTTCGCCGGTGAAGTCGGCGAATGGGCCTTCCTTCACGCGCACGCTCTCGCCCTCTTCGTACTCGAGCTTGGCCTTGCGGCGTGGTGCCGCCTCGGCGCCGTCGGTCTTCGGTGCGAGGAACGTCTTGACCTCACGACGCGACAACGGCGTGGGCTTTTGTCCTTGGCGGCTCTGACCGACGAAGCCGGTGATGCCGGGCGTGTTGCGCACGCAGTACCACGACTCGTCGTCCATCTTGCAGCGAACCAGCAGGTAGCCGGGGAAGACCTTGCGCTGCACGGTCTGCTTCTTGCCGTTCTTGTACTCGTCCACCTCTTCGGTGGGGATGACCACCTCGAAGATCTTGTCTTCCATGTTCATCGACGAGATACGCGCCTGCAGGTTGGCGGTGACCTTCTTCTCGTACCCCGACTGGGTGTGCACGACGTACCACTGGCCAGGTCGCAGCAGCGGGTCGTCCATCGGATCGGGGGCCGGCGCCTCTTCGGTGGCCTCGTCTCCAGCCTCACCGTCGACGGCATCAGCGTCACCGGCCTCGGCGTCGCTGGCTTCGGCCTCGCCCGAGTCAGCGTCAGCGGGCTCGATGTCGGTCTCGACCTCGGCGAGCGCCTCTGCGGCGGTCTCGGCCTGCTCCACCGCATCACTCTCGGCCGTGTCGTCGGACTCGATCGTGTGATCGCCCATCGGCAGCAGATCGCCGAGCGCGGGCTCGGTCGCTTCGGCAGTCGTGTCGGCGACGTCGGCAGTTTCAGTGTCGGCGACGGTGGTCGTACCAGCGTCGGTGGTGCTCGTATCGGTTGTATCGGTCGTGTCGTCAGTCATGTCGATTTGCTCCGGTCACGACGAGTAGAACCACTGCGACCACTGGCCGAACAGGTAGTCGAAGCCGCCGACCATCGCCGTGTAGATCACCACGGTGATGATGACGATGATCGAGTAGCGCCGTACCTCGGGCCGCTTGGGCCAGGCAACCTTGCGCATCTCATCGCGCACCTCACGCAAGTATTCGATCGGGCCAACCCGGTCGCTGCGTTTGTTCTGCTGCCGCGGCGCGCGAGTGGTGCGCCCCTCGTCGTCGAGGGCGCCCATCTTGCGAAGCTGACGCTTCTGCTCGCGGTTGAGGTCATCGAGTGACACGTGGTTCTCTGCGATCTGTCGCTAGTGATCTATTTCTTCGTGAGACGCAGGGCAGGAGGGACTCGAACCCCCGACCGTCGGTTTTGGAGACCGATGCTCTACCAGCTGAGCTACTGCCCTCGGGTTAGCGCCCGAGGCGCCTGAGCGAGGGTACCAGCGCAACCGGAGCACCCGGCCCCGGCTCTGGCCGGTCGGCGCGTTAGCGGGTCTCTTTGTGCAGTGTGTGCTCGCGTTCGTGCGCGCAGTACTTCTTGATCTCCAGGCGCTCACGATCGTTGATCTTCGACTTCATCGTGATGTAGTTGCGCCGGTTGCACTGCGTGCACTCGAGGGTCACCTTGACCCGCTTGTCGCTCTTGGCCATGTCGTGGCCGTCCTTCCGTACTGGAGCTCGTTCTGGAGCCGTGATCGCCGTCAGCGAGTGGCTGGTTCAGGCGAGGATTTTGGTGACGCGGCCAGCACCCACGGTGCGGCCACCCTCACGAATCG
>JBCBSO010000013.1:0-15560 GCA_039819205.1 Actinomycetota bacterium | reverse complement strand
CCAGCAAGTGTTGCCGCACATGCGGCGACGGGGCGGAGGAACGATTGTCAACATTTCCTCGCTAGCTGGGCTCGTGCCGGCAGCAGGCCAGGCCGCATACGCCTCGTCGAAGTGGGCGCTAGAAGGCCTCAGTGAGACGCTCGCACTCGAGGTTGCGCGCTTCGGGATCCGCGTTGCCATTGTCGAGCCGGGCGTCGTGAAGACGCCCATCCTCTCCAAGTACACGATGCCCGCTGCGACGACGGGCGAATATGAGGACATCTATCAACGATCGATGAGCTTCTATCTCGAAGGAGCAACCGAAGCCTCAGGTCCAGACGAGGTTGCGCTCACGGTTCTTGAAGCAGCGACCACCGACTCCCCTCGGTTGCGGTGGACGTGCGGCTGGGGAGTCGACTTCAATCTCCGAGCACGCGAGTCGCTTGGAGCAGACGGCTTGCTGCAACAGTTCGCAACGTTGGACGACGCCGAATTTCGGCGGTTGTTGGGTGAGTTCGGCGAGCCCGAAGCCGACGTCGATGTCTGAACCGAGACACCGTCGGTTGGCGGTCGGTATCGACATTGGTGGGACAAGTTTCAAAGTCGCATTGACCGACGGGAAGCTCGTGCATGCGCGGGTCGACGGTCCCACCGGACCAGGCCGGAACCCAGTTGACGTTGTGGCTCACCTGGCCGACGCAGTTGCGACGGTCTGCCGCACTGTGCCCGACGATGCCACAGTCGCCGGCGTCGGCATCGGGGCGCCCGGTCACGTCGATTCCGTAGCAGGAACCGTCGACGCTGCGATAAACCTCGGCTGGAGCAACGTCCCGCTTGCCGAGCTCATTGAATCGGCCACAGGTCTCCCGAGCGTCGTCGAACACGACGCGTACCTCGGCGCAATCGCGGAGTTCTGGTGTGGGTCACATGTTCCGTCTGGCGGCCATCTCCTCTACGTGCCGATCGGTACCGGCGTGAGTTGCGCTCTGATCTCGGGCGACTGCGCGTGGCGCGGCGGCCGCGGGTTCGCTGGCGAGATCGGTCTTGGCATGCTCGGTGATGGTCGGCGGGTCGAGCACGTCGTGGCGGGCCCGGCGCTTAGCCAGTCCTATGCTGCGCGCACGGGACGGACCCTGAGTGCGAAAAACATCGTCGCACTCACTGAGGTCGATCACGATGCAAGGCACGTCTGGGAGGACTTCATCGCCTCGCTCGCAACGGTCCTCTGGAACAGCATCGTGCTCACCGACCCAGATGTCGTTGTTCTCAGCGGCGGCCTCAGCTTGGCGGCCGATGCGCTGCTCGCTCCGCTTAGCGCAGAGATATCGGCGCTCGCGCATATCGCACGCCCGACGCCACCCATTCGGCTGTCGACCCACGGTGTCGATGCCGGGTGTCTCGGCGCTGGCCTGTACGCGCTTCGCGCACTCGCGCTCGCGGAGAGTGGCGGTCACCCCGGTCCTGAGGGGTCGGCGTGAGAGCCTCCAGCTGGACGATCGCCGGACCCGCGCTCCAACCTGACGGCACCATCGCCCACCGCCGGCTGACGATCGCTGACGGATTCATTCAACAGATCGACCGCTCCGAGCCGGTCGACTCCACGGTCGATGACGGCGCGTTCATTGCGCCGGGTCTGATCGATCTGCAGATCAACGGAGCGTTCGGTTTCGACTTCGGTAGTGACCCGTGTTCGATCAAGCACGTCGCGACACAGCTCCCGACGACTGGCGTCACGGCCTTCACTCCGACGGTGATCACCGGCTCAGCCGCGCAGCGTTTGAAAGCCGACCACGCACTAGAGGAGCCGCTGAATGGCGCCGTTCCGCTGGGCATTCATCTAGAGGGGCCGACGATCTCGCCAGCAATGCGCGGCACCCACTCGGTTGATGGAATCATGTCCGCTGACGATCTCGCGAACGAGCTTCGCGCGCTGCGCAACGTGGCGATCGTTACTTACGCCCCGGAACTAGATCCCGACTTTCGGCTCCTCGACCTGCTGCGTAGTCGAGGGATCGTCCCTGCGCTGGGGCACTCCGCTGCCACTTATGCACAAGCTGCTGCCGCGTTCAACCGCGGCGCCGGAATGGCGACCCACCTGTTCAATGCGATGGCTGGACTGCATCACAGGGAACCCGGTCTCGTCGGCGCGGTTCTTGACCACACCGATGCGGTCGGCTCGGTGATCGCCGATGGCACACATCTACACGATGCGACGCTGCGGTTGCTGTGGCGGCTGCTTGGTCCAGCTGACCGGATGCTTGTGGTCAGCGATGCCATCGCCGCCGCGGGCCTCGGTGATGGTAGATACTCGCTCGGGGACGTCGCCGTAGAAGTTGTAGACGGCGTCGCGGCGAACGATTCGGGAGCGTTAGCGGGGAGCGCGGTGCTGCTGCTCGACGCCCTAGCCGCGCTTGCCGCCGCGGTCGAACGCCCACTGTCACAAGTTTGGGCGGCAGGGTCACAGGTCCCAGCCGAGGTGATGAGCGACAGTACTCGTGGCGTGCTTCGGGTGGGATGCCGCGCAGACCTAGTGGTGGTCACGGCCGCCGGAGATTGTTTGCGGACTGTGATTGGTGGCGACGTCGTCCATGACGCATCGGGCGCTTAACGATGCGTCATCGCCGATGCGCGTCGATCCGACGAAGTTCGAGCGAAGGCCCAAGAGGCGGCGCAGCGCCGCTTGGGTGGCTGAATCAGAACCAATTGGTCGACGCCCTATGCCCGGTTCGTAAGGTCGCCGCTGTCGGAACGATCGATGGCTCGGCTATCGGTTCCAAGATAGGAGGCAACCACCAACGGGTTCGACCTCACCTCTGCGGGCGTTCCCACCGCAATGACGTTGCCGGACTCGAGGCAGTAGATCCGATCGCTCAAGCTCATGATGAGCGGCATGTCGTGCTCGACGATGATCATGGACGCGCCGAGCTCCGTGCGGATTCGCTTCAGAAGCGGTCCGAAAGCTTCGGCTTCGCGCTGGGCAACGCCAGCCGTCGGTTCGTCGAGGCACAACACGCTGGCATCAACAGCAAGCAGATTCGCGAGTCCGACGATGCGCCGCGTTCCGGTCGACAGGTCAGCGATATAGCTCTCGGCATAGCGGCTTAGACCGAGGAAGTCGATTAGCTCGGCAGCCTCACGGCGTTGCTTGCTCTCGACTGGGCCGTCGAGGTGTAACGCCGTGCGCAGCACGCCGGAGCGGCGGCGAGCCTCGAGCGCGACCTGGACCGATTCCCGTACCGTGAGTTCTGGGAAGAGGCTCGCCGACTGGAACGTACGTCCGATACCTGCAGCGGCTCTGCGATGAGCGGCGCGATCAGCGATCTCCTCGCCACGAAGTTCAACGCTCCCAGAGGCCGGCACGTATCCACCGATGGCGTTGAGGAGCGTCGACTTTCCCGCACCATTGGTGCCGATGAGTCCGACTATCTCGTCGCGGCCAACGTCGAGGTCAACGGAGTTGACGGCGCGATTGCCGTTGAAGTGAACCGATACGTCCCGACAGCGCAATACCGTGTCGGGCAAGTCACGGTTGCGATCGGGTCGTGCAACGACAGCAACCTGGCGGGGCTTGGCAACTGGGGCCGCGGGTCGCCGCGCCTCGAGCCGTTCGAACACCGCTTCGCGTGCGCGGAAGCCGATCTGTGTGATGCCGCCCGGGAAGTACAACAGGATGAAGAGCATGCCGATACTCGACGACAGCAGCGGCACAAGACTGTTGTTCGGCCAGAATGAGGGCAACCCTTCAACCCACAGTGCGCCGACTACGGGACCGGCGATTGAACCCAGGCCGCCGATGACAACCATTGCGACGACGTCAAGCGACTCCGCGACCGAAAAGTCGTTGTCCTCGATGATGATGTTCTCGACAAGGCCGCCAAGAAGACCGCCGGCCAGGCTGGCGATCGACCCCGCGAGGATGAACGCAGTGAGCTTGGCTCGCGCCGGGTTGATTGTGTAGGCGGCTGCGCAATCGGGGTTGTCGCGCACCGCGATGAGACGTCTGCCGACGCCGGATCGACGCATCCGCGAGAGCACGAGCAACGCGACTGTGAGCACAGCGACGGAGAAGTAGAAGTAGGCCTGTTGGCTCTCGAGATCGATACCAAGGATGGAGCCACGCCGGAGCAACACACTTGATTGGCCATTGCTGAGGATCGGGCGGCCATAGAGGTATTGAGTTCCGGCGACCGCCAATGTGAAGGTTGTGACAGCAAGGAGCAGACCCCGGACTCTGAGCGCACCCAACCCGATGACGACGGCAAGGACCGCAGTCGTGGCGGTGGCTAGCAAGATTGCGACGATGAAAGGAACAGGCTTCAGTTGGAAGTCAAGAACTCGCATCGAGCGCCACCCAACGTTCATCTCCAGCCCGCGCGAGAACGCCGCGGCGAGGAGCGCGCCGAACCCGGCGAAAGTCATCTGAGCCAGTGATAGCTGTCCCGCCCAGCCAGTGATGACCGTGACCGAGGTTGCGGCGACGGCGAATCCGACGATCGAGGAGTACAACAGCAGCCTCGAGTTCGGAATGTCGATCACCAACGGCAGCGCGATCACGAGGGCGAGTGCCGCCGCGCCGATCAGTTTGCCGAGGTGCCGCACGTACCACAGGTCCCGCAAGCTGGCCGGAACCGGTCGCACCTTGGGGATGAAGGACACGGCCCCCTCCTGCTCGGTCCGCCGAGTCTGGAAGTACACCGCGATGAGCACGGCAATGAGCAGCAGGAAATCGACAAGCCCGGGCTCGAACAGATAGTTGAACCGGACGGTGGCCTCAACCACACCGATCGCAAGTCCCGCAATCGCTGCGCGGGGAAACGAGCTCATACCGGCGATCACTGCGGCAGCCAGCGCCCGCGTGAGCGTCAACGGACCGAGCGAGTCGAGACCGGTCACTCCCCGGTTGATACCCCCGAGCAGCATCATCGTCAGCGTTGCCAGCAGCCCTCCGATCGTCCATACGGCGGTCGAGATCACCTTGGGGTTGACACCGCACAGGCGACTAAGCGACGGGTTGCTGGCCGATGCGGCGACCGCCTTGCCGAAGATCGTACGGTTCATCAGTAGGCCGAGCCCGACGGCCACGAGCGGAACGACGATCAATACGGTTAGCTTCGCTCCCGACACGCGTAGATCCGAGATTGGCTGCCACTGCCCAGAAATTGCCAGTGGGTAGCCGCCGGCCGAAGGGTTGACCTCGGGGAGCGCGGTGACGACGGCCTGCATGAGCTGGGCGATACCGACTGTCGCCATCAGCACGACCACCCGGGGCGAGGTGAACAACCGCCGGATGATGGCGAGCTCGACGACGGCTCCAAGCAGCGCTCCGGCGACCAGACACAGGGGCACTGCGAGCCAGAAAGGTACCCCGTAGTTACGTATGAGCAGCGCGAACAGAACGGCGCCGGGCAATCCCATATTGCCAACCGCAAAGTTGATCACCCGTGTCGATCGGTAGATCAGCACGATGCCAAGCGCGAGCAGTCCATACGTCAGTCCTTGAACGAACCCATCAAAAGCCACTTGTCGCGTGATGCACGTGTCGTCGCCGTTGAAGCAGCCGGCGATCGCAGTGATGCTGGCGATGTGCATCAGCCGTCCTCGTGCCCGAGGAAGACAGCGCGTGCAAGGTCGTCGCGTTCGAGGAGCTCCTTCGCGTCGCCTTCGAAGCGGACCTCGCCTTTCTCCAGGAAGATCGCTCGGTCCGCTATCGACAGCGCAACGTTGAGCGACTGCTCCACAATGATCATCGTTTGTCCGGCTTCCTTCAGCCGCTCGATGGTGGCAAGCAGGTTGTGGACAACCGTCGGAGCGAGCCCAAGGCTCAGTTCGTCGATGATGAGGACCTCGGGTTCGTACAACATCACTCGGGCAAGCGCCAGCTGCTGTTGTTGCCCGCCGGAGAGGTTTCTCGCCAACTCGCCACGGCGATCGTCAAGCTCGGGGAACAGAGCGAATACGCGGTCGACGCGCCGCTGCGCCTCGGCTCGGTCGCCCCGGTCCCGGAAAGCCCCGACGACGAGGTTGTCGTGGATTGATAGATCGGGAAAGGTCCCCTTGCCGCCAGGGAGCATCTGCACCCCTAGAGCGGCGCGTTGCTCCGGCGTAGTAAATGTGATCGCGCGGCCATGGAGGCGGACAACTCCACGCTCCGGCGTGGCGAGGCCCGTGATGACGTTCAGGACTGTTGACTTTCCGGCTCCGTTCGTGCCGAGAAGAGCGAGCGTCTCCCCGCGTCGAACAACGAAGTTCAGGCCGAAGAGCACCTGCACACGGCCGTAGCTGAAGTCGACGTCAGCGACTTGCACAGCTGGTATCGACTCGGGTTCGGCTTGCTGGCGCTCGTGTTCGGCGAGCTCCTCCTCGAGCTCGCGCACGATCAGCGCGAGGTCGCCTTTCACCGTCGTTGCACCGCGGTAGAGCAATGCCGCGCCGATCGATAGCGCTGGCACAGCAAGCACGATGACAGTGGTCCGCGGTCCGTACGCGTCAACCAACAGCGCCGCCAGCAAGCTCCCCCCGACCGCGCCGATCAAGAATACGTACATCGTTGCGAGGGCGCCGCCAAGCCCGCGAAGGCGGTAGGGCACGATGAGCTGCACGATCGGCAGTACCAGCGAAGCGGCGACCGCGATCAGAATTTGGTTGGGTACGCCGACGAGATAGAACGCCGTTGCGTTTGGCATCAGGAACTGCAGTGGAACCGTGACAGCCAGCGGGGCGAGGGCGTAGCCGACGATTCGCAGCGCTTGGTCCGGTGCTCGGCGACAGACTCGGTCGAACGTTGTGCCGATGAACGGCAGCACGACCAGCACAGGCAGACTTGAAATGGTGGTCCAGAGCCCGCGGCCGAAGGCCCCGAGAGCGTACTCCTCCTCGACGAATAGGTTGGCTTGAACACCAAGCGTGAACAGCAAGAATCCCATCGCCGAGAAGGCGACGAGCACGGTTCGGAAGGTGCGGATCCGGTAGAGACGCGCGAACGCCGCTTCGATTGAGATTGGCAGCGGGTCCTTGTCTTCGATGACTGTACCGAGGACGTCCTTCTTCTCCCATTGCCCACGCGTTGGCTCAGGGAGCCGGAACGCGAGGAACGCGAATACGCCGACCGGAAGGCCGACGATGAAGAATGCCCATCTCCACGCGTCGCCTCCCCCTGCGATCAGGACGATTGCGCCGATGATCGCTGGTGCAATGGTTCCGACGGCGCGTCCGCTAAAGGCGATCGTCGCGCCCATTCTCCCGCGAATTCCGATGGGGTACGTGTCAGCGATCAACGACGAGTGGACGGTGCCTGTGTTGGCGCGGGCAATGCCAACGCCGAAGCGTGTCATGAACAGCATCGCGGCGTTCACAGCCAGACCGGTGACAACGACGAACGCCGTATAGAACAGGGTCGAGACGCCGATGATTGGGCCCCGTCGATACCGATCAGCGAGCCATCCCATGGGGAACGCGCCGAGAACGGTGAACGCCGCGGCCGCTGACGCGACAAAGGTGATGGCACCGTTGGAGACGCCAAGCGTGTCGCGGATGTTCGGCGCGAGCAGGGCAAGCGCTCCGGCCTCGAGTTCGTCGAGCGAGTTCAGTAGCAACAGAATGAGGAACGTGGCGGTTCCGCCCTTGGCGAGTCCCTCCTTGAGGGTCATCTCGTCGGCGCCGACACCTGGCAATAGCTCGTCCGGGACCGCCGCGACAGAGCGGTTGTCGGCTGCCGTATTGTCTTCGGCGTCGAGTAGCAGCTTGGTCAGATTCGTGGCGTCGTCAGTCGCTGTGGTCGGATCGCTCATTGGTCCCCCTCAGCCCGGAATGTAACACAGCGTTCCATCTTGTTACAAGGTGTTACACTCGCAGATGTGGCGGCGCCGCCATCCGGAATGCGGAAACATCGAGCCAAGATGGGCGAACGGCCCACCCCGGCACGCGATCGGATCATCAATGCCGCCAGACAGATCATCGCGACAAAGCCACCGGCATCGATCACGATGCGAGGGCTTGCCTCCGTGGCGGGCGTGAGCCCGGTGAGCGCGTACCGCCACTTTGGCGGCGTCGCTGACGTGCTCGACGCGGTTCGAGCTGAGCTGGCGGACGAGCTTGCGGAGACCCGAACAATCCAGAATCACTCGAGCAGCGACGATGTGATTCAGCGCACTCGCCAGCTTCTCCATGAACGAATCCGGCAGCTTCACGATCAGCCCTCGGTGGCACGGACGTTGGCGCGCCTACCACACGCATCGAGTCATGCGCGCAGCGCTGGGAACAGCCTCGACGTCGTCCCTCTCGAAGGCTGTTCTGATGAGCTCATTGTCCTCTGGGATGCCGTCACCGCCGGATCGGTGCGACTTGCGGCCGCAGCCGAGGATGTGGACTCCGATAGCGACGTATTGCGGTGGCCAGAAGTGCTGTGCGAGCTAGTCAACCACTACGTCGATGCGCTCGATACGCTCCCCGGACACGACCGCCCCCGACAACGGTTGACAGCACCGCGACGGTGAGCGTTGACGGGGGGTCGCTTGCGGGGCGGCGAACCGAGGACGAGCAGGAAGGACGGTACGAAGTGGCGACGGATAGCAACCTTGAGCAGTATCGGGCGGCTCGCGAGGATCAGTCCTCGTCGCGCCGCACCAACTTAATCGACACCGCAGAGACACTGTTTCTTGCCGAAGGCATTGCTGATACGACGATGATGGACATCGCGGCCGCGGCCGGCGTCAGTCGCGTGACGGTGTATCGCTACTTCTCAGAACGTGACCACATCGCATTCGAGGTGGCAGGCCGAATGCTGGAGCGGCTCGCCGCGGCATCTCGCGCCAACCTTGACGACGATATGACGGTGGTGGAGGCGTCGCGCGCCGGACTCGTCGGCTTCATCAGCAGCTTCGAAGAGATGCGCGATGTGCATCGCTTCCTTGCGATGTTTGACAACCTCGGTCCCTTTCGCGAATCAACCGAGGAACTTGACCGGTGGTATCGCGACCGCTCCCTTCGTGCATTCGCCAAGAACCAAGACATGGTGGTGACTGAGTGGTTCGATGCTGACACGGTGTCGAGGATCGTCACGCTGACCAACATGATTCTCGGCGTCCTCGCTCGATTCTCGATGCGTACCGAGTCGATCGAGAAGGAACAAGGCGTTGCGCTCGCTACCCAACTCGCACACCTCGAGGACATGGTGACGGGGTACTTTGACGCCGTGGTCGCTCCGAACGCCCGCGCGAAGAAGCGACGAGCCACGCGCAGCGCGTCGGCGTAGCGCCGCCGCACTGGTCCTCACTTCGCTTACGGCGCCCGCGGCCACCTCTCCCGCTACACGCCCCGCCCCGTTCCGCCGAACGGACGTGATGGCAGTGCGCGTAACGCGCTGTTGCATCCGCTCTCTCGGACGTGAGAGATTGAATCGATGCGGAGTGGTCACATCAGCGCCAACCAACCCGAGCAGCTCAAGGCGCTCGCAGCATGACCCCGCATCCGACACTCACCGCACTCGAAGCCCGATCGGCATACGAAGCTGGGGCCACGCTGACCCTAGGAAAGACTGTTGCCACCTGGTGGCCTCGCGGCCGACGGCGCGTCCTCGTGCTGCCCGGTTTCTTGGCCGGGGATGCCAGCACCCTGCTCATGCGCCGGACGCTGGGCCAACTCGGCCATGAAGTTCACCGGTGGCGGCTTGGGATCAACCTCGGCCCGACGCCAGCGCTCATCGAACGACTCGTCGCTCGCATCGAGGAACTCACCGATGATGCACAGCCGCTTGATCTCATCGGGTGGTCACTCGGTGGGATCTTTGCCTTGGAGATCGCGAGAGAGGTCCCCGAGCGAGTCGGCGTCGTGGTCACGCTCGGCACGCCGATCCAGGCGAGCGGCCCGAAGAACTCACATGCTCACCTTCCGTTCTCCATGCTTGAGCCGTTCCACGAGCCCAGCGTCCGCGCACAGATTCCGAGTGTGCACCGTCCACCCATACCCGTACCGACCACGTCGATCTACTCACGGTCAGATGGAATCGTGCGGTGGCAGGACTGTCTCGCGGTGCCATCTGCTGGGGTCGAGAACGTTGAGGTGGTCGCCAGTCACATCGGCATGGGCGCGAACCTCGCCGCGTTGTACGTCGTCGCCGATCGACTCGCTGCAGCCGAATCCGGATGGCAACCGTTTTCGCCTCCACGATGGCTCCGCTCGGTTTACCCGGCCCCGCGTGCATATCGCGTCGCCGGAGCTGCCTAGCTAGCTCACCGATGCGACGAGGCTCCCAAAGGACTCTTCCAGTCCGGCCTGAAGTCGTTCAGGATCGGGGAGCATCTCGCGGCAGGACGTGGCGCTGATCGTCACTGAGCCGTTGTAGCTCAGCACCGGCATGAACAGCCCAAGCCCGTCGAGCACAGGCCCGGTCCCGTACATGTCGATGAGTTCGGCGCCGACAGAGTAGAGGGGCAGTTGCGGGCCAGGGACATTGGTGATTACACAACTGACCAACGGCCGATCACCAGTCGCCGCGAGCCGCACCGCTAGTCGACTGGCCGAGCCAGCGGCTGCCGCAGGAATGAACTCGGGGTACTCCGTCTTCAGTTGCGTCCCGATTGCCTCCTCAAGATCCTTGGACGACCTTGTGCTCTCTCGTATCAGTTGCAACCGCTCGAGATCGTCCTGCGCATTTGTGTGGAGGGACACGGTCATCGCCGACACTCGGTTGCCGCCGGCGACGCTATCGGCCGGCGAACGAAGCGATATCGGTGCCATCGCTGCCAGCGATCCGACTGATGGCAGTTCATTATGAGCAGAGAGATAGCGACGCAGACCACCACCACAGATTGTGAGCACCACGTCGTTGACCGTCGCCCCATCGACCGCCGCTTTGACCCGCTTTATCTCCTCGAGCGGGAACCGCACGCCGGTGACCGTGCGATGAGGAGTCACGACACCGTTGAACCGGGTTCGTGGAACCGCGGCGACGCTCGCCGCCACATCGAGCTGACCGCGCACAGCACCGTCAAACAGCGCTCGGACGCCGGGGATCAGTTCTTGCGTCACTTTCGCGAACCGCCACGGCTGGCGCGCCGCGCCAGCGAGCGCGCGGGCCACCAGTTCCGCGTCGGTCGGTGGACGATCCGGCCGAATCGCTCTCGGCTCGGGCGCAAGGGTTCCCGCTGCGTCAAGGTCGTGAACTGCGGCGGTGACCTCTTGTCCGGACACGCCGTCGATGGCTGAGTGGTGCACCTTGGACACGACTGCGTAGGCACCCTGCGGCACACCTGCGACGTCACCGAGTCCCTCGATCACCGTGAGTTCCCACAGGGGTCGACCCATGTCCAGCGGCCGAGAATGGAGGCGGCCAACCTGCGTCCATAACTGCCCCCAGTCGCCTGGACCCGGCAACGCAAGGTGGCGAACGTGGAACTCCACATCCACGTGAGCTTGCCGCACCCACGATGGGTGCCCGAGCCCGAAAGGCACCCAGGCGACTGTCTGACTGAACGCATCGGCAAGTCCGATCCGGTCCTCCACGCGAGCGAGAATCTGATCGATCGACACTTCACCACCAGGTGCCGAGGTCGGGTCATAGATGGACAGCGCACCAATGTGCATCGGGGTGCGCGACGACTCCAGGTGTAAGAACATTGCGTCCTGGGCGCTCAACTGCTTCATTTCGACCTCCACGGGCAGGACGCGCGTCGCTACGGCCTCCCTCTATGTAACGGCACGTTACACCGCACGTCAATCGCGCAAGGCGGGTCGCTCAGCACGTCTGTAACATACTGTTACTTCGTCTCGTTCTGCTGTGCTCCGAGGAGGTTCATGCTGCAAGGAAACGATTGGTGGACCGATGTGGTGGCGCTTCGCGCCAGCGACCGTAGTTCTGCCAGGTGTCGCTCCCGTTCTTGTCGTCGCGGCGTCAACCGGCCGCGAGGGCGTGAGCAGTGACCGACACAAGCGATCTGATCACCGGGGTGCTGGGTACTGTCCAGTCGATTCTCGAGCACCTTGGCGTCGTGGCGTTTGCAATCAGCGGTGCGTTGGTTGCGTGCCGCAAACGCATGGACCTCGTCGGCGTCGTCGTGCTGGGTGTGATCGTCGCCGTGGGCGGAGGCACGATCCGTGATCTCGTTGTTCAGCGAACGGTGTTCTGGGTGGACGATCCGACGTTTCTTGCAATGAGTGCCCTCGCAGCCATATGCAGCGTTCCGGCGCTCAGCGTTGCGTCGCGTCAGATGCGTCAGGGCTACTGGCTTGTCCAGTCGTTCGACGCGATCGGACTCGCTCTGTTTGTTGTGACGGGTACCAACATCGCACTCGAATCTGGTGCGAGTGCCGTCGCGGCCGCAGTAATCGGCATCGTCTCCGGCATGGGCGGTGGAGTGATTCGCGACGTGCTCGCAAACGAAGTACCCCAAGCTCTCATCGGTGGGCGCTTCTACACCACGGCTGCGCTCGTAGGCTCATCGGTGTACATCGTGCTCCTGGAGATGAATGCCGACGCTGTCGTCGTGCTCTGGATCCCGATTCTGATTGTGCTTGCGTTGCGATTCGTCTCACTTCGCTACCGCATCGGAGTTCCAACGTTCGGGATCGATGCCGGCGACGATCCATCTGAGCCGCCGCAGCAGTCGAGCGACACAGCATCTGGCCATTCGTAGCCACGTGCTCGCGTTGGGCGAGCAGCTCATGCTTGCGCCATTGTGCAACACTATGTTACACAGTATGGTCTCGGAGAGAAGGGTGCACATCGATGTCTGGCGACAGCTTTGACCGGTACGGCGGATCGATCGACGTGGCGTTCCACGACACAGGTCGATTCCGCACTGATACCGACGAAGAAGGCCGCCACTGGCTGATCACGCCCGACGGAAATCGCTTCTTCTCCCACGGGGTCCAGTGCGTCACCTCGGTCGGCGGGGAGATCGCAAGTGGTGACGCTCCGTACGAGGAGAATGTGCTGCGCAGACACGGCACGAAGGCGACGTGGCGCGAAAACACTCTGCGGTTACTTCAGCGTGCGGGCCTGAACACACTTGGAGACTGGAGTCAGATCGAGTTTTTTGCGAGCTGCCTGCCTTATGTCACCAGCGTCAAGCTGACCCCGTATGCGCCCGAGGTTCCGAACGGGCCGGCACCCTTTCGCGGTCGCGCCCGCGACTTCTTCGACCCAGGGTTCGAGGCCGGCGTGCGCAGCGAGGTCGCCGGTCTCGGGGCCGTCGTCGATGACCCCTTTTGCATCGGTGTCTTCCTAGATGACGAGCTCTCCTGGTCTGCTGGCCCGTTGATGCCGCTCCCGTACCTCGACTACTACCTCCATCTACCTGCTATGGCACCTGGCAAGCGTGCGCTTCAGGACTTCTTCGCTCACCGGTACGACAATGTAGATGCGTTCAATGCGGTCTGGGCCACCAACTTCGCCGAGTTCGATGAGATTCAAGATCTGAATCCGACCGAGGGGACGATGCAGTCGGTGGGGAGGCCCTGGACCGGTAACCCGAAGCAGCAGGCCGATCGAGCGGGCTTCCGATGCGTCGTGGCCGAGCGAGTGCTCGGCATTGCTTCGGCCGCAATGCGTGACCTCGCACCTGGCGTACTCAACCTTGGCCCGCGGTTCCTCGCCGGCAACCTGACACCCGACGTGGTCGCGCTGGCGGCCGAGCATGTCGACGTGCTGTCAGTGAATGCGTTCGACGTTGCACCCGAATGTGTTGACCTGTTCAAGCGGTTCGAGTGGACTGGAGCGCTCATTCCGGAGCCACTGTTCCACGACGTTCGCCACATTGCGACCGCGGTCGACGCGCCGATCTTGCTCTCATCGTTCACGTACCGGGCCAGCGTCGACGGCCTGAACGACTTCCCACCGGCGACGGTGTTTGAGGTGCTGCCGTCTCAACAAATGCGCGCCGAACGCTACGCGACGTACATGAGCGAAGCGCTCACCATTCCGCAGGTCGTTGGCGCCCACTGGTTTCAGCACCACGACCAACCTGCCGAGGGCAGATTCGACGGGGAAAACAGCAACTTCGGAATCGTGAGCATCGAGGACGAACCGTACGAACCGATGATCGCCGCGATGGCCAACGTCTCTCGACGCATCTACGGCCGACACGACGAGGATGAACAATGAGCCGACGATTCGTCGATCCCGAACTCCTGCCATTCATTCAGCGCCCGGCCGGCGCGGACGGCGAGTTCACCGAAGATCAAATCGAGGCCTACGTCGCTTCGCTTGGTCAGCTCACCCGTCCCCGGGTCGGAGTGACGACGGAGGATGTCACGATCCCCGGCCTCGATGGCGACCCCAACGTACTGATCCGGGTTTTCACGCCGGAGGAAGCGCCCAGCGCACAAGCTCGCGGGCTTCTCGTGAGTCTCCACGGCGGAGGATGGACCATGGGCTCGATCGAAGATACCTATCACGATTGTGCCGACTGGGCGCTCGGAGCAAACATCGTGGTCGTTGACGTCGAGTACCGACTCGCTCCGGACAATCCACATCCGGCCGCGCTCCGCGACGCAATCGCCGCCTTGCACTGGGCGGCGCGCCAAGCAGAGTCACTTGGCGTCGACCCTGATCGAATCGGGATCGGTGGCCGTTCCGCCGGAGCAAATCTCGCCGCCGGCGCGACGCTGTGGGTGCGCGACCACGGAGGTCCGAGCATCGCCTTCCAACTGCTTGACGTTCCATCGTTCGACGACCGCCTCACCACGCCGTCAATGGAAGAGTTCGCCGACATACCGGGACTCAACAAGCACACCACCGACCAGTACTGGCACGCGCATCTCGGCACCTTCTACGGCACCCCCGACGTTCCCTATTATGCCGCTCCGGCGCGATGCGACGATCTCACGGACCTCCCGCCGGCGTACATCGCCGTCGCCGAGTGCGATCCGCTCCGAGACGAAGGCATCATGCACGCCCTGCGGCTACTACAAGCTGGGAACTCCGTAGAACTCCACGCCTATCCAGGGGCATGGCACGGATCGAGTGTCCTGCCCGCGGCGGTGAGCGAACGTCAACAACACGAGCTAGTGGCCGTGTTACGGGCGCGGCTCGGCACGGTCTAGTTGCGACACTCGCACGCGACGGCTGCCCGGTTCGCCTTGACAGACCTCCGTGGCCGGGGCCCGGTCCACTGACGCCCCGTTGCGCCAAAGTCGCCAACACGCGAACAGGAGGAGTCGTCCGCAAGCCACAGCGCTTGCCCCGGCCCCTGGCAACGAACGGTTAGTCGACCGCAACGGAATCGACGACGACGAACTCGTTGACGCCATCGTCCCACCGGTTGATGGCGACGTCGAGCGGTCCCAATGTGCCGCCCGCGATCCGCGTCTGCGCAGAACCCGCCAAGTCCACCGAACCCAACGTTTCGATCGCCGCAGCAAACGTCTCGTGTGTGAGGTCGGGCCCAGCGGCCTCGGCGACCGCCGCAAACAGGTCAATTGCCCCGCAGGTTGCTTCTACGGTGCCCTGCTGGTCGGGGGTCTCGGCCAGAATCCGGTCCGGGTTGCGCCGATCCCAACCATCGACGCACGCAACAGTCGGCGCATGGTCGTCACCGACGCCGCCCGGACCGGACACCATCGTTACCCGCCGGGCCGCCTCAAAC
>JBCBSO010000012.1:0-16535 GCA_039819205.1 Actinomycetota bacterium | reverse complement strand
CTGCGGCGATGACCCCGGATCGACTCATGCTCGTTGGCGGCGGAGATCGCCTCGATCACACCATCGCCGCGCTGGGTGCGCTCGGCGCCCCCGTGCTCACCAGCGTCCCGGCGATCGAGGCGTGGTGGGGCGACCAGCACCTCCGGGTGATTCACGGCCCGGGCACGGCGACGCTCGATCTCGTTCCCGGGTCGACACTGTCGTTGCTGGCACTGCACGGACCGTGCCGTGCGGTGTCGATCTCCGGCGTGCGTTGGCCGCTCGACGACGTCGAGCTGCAACCGGTGATCGGCTTCGGAGTGAGCAACGAGGTTGCCGGCGACGGCACCGTCGAGGTGCGCCTGTCCGAGGGCGTACTCACCGTGTTCGACCGACCCGCATCCCCCCAAGCGCAATCTGCAACCACCGACCCCGCGGAGGCCCCATCATGACCACCCCCCGGATTCTGAGCCTGGCGATCGCCGCTGCGATGATCGTCGCGGCGTGCGGTGACGACGAATCGAGCGACGACGCCACCGCCACCACCGAGCCGACTGCAACTGAAGCGACCACCGGTGACTCGGCGACAACCACGTCGGAGTCAACGCCGGCAACAACCGCCGGCACCGACGCCAGCGACAGCACGGCTGCCCCGGCCGGCAGCGTCACGCTGGTGACGTACGACTCGTTTCCTGCCGCCGATACCAGCCTCAACGACGCGCTTGCGGCGTTCACCGAGCAGAGCGGCATCGAGGTCGAGATCCTCGTCGGCGGCGACACCGGCACGATGGTGTCGAAGGCCGCGCTCACCGCGGGCAACCCCGAAGGTGACGTGATGTGGGGCGTCGACAACACATTCCTGTCGCGTGCGCTTGAGGCCGAGATCTTCGAGCCGTACCAAACGTCGGTGGCGCTCCCGGACGAGTTGACCTCAATCGCACCGGGTGGCGAGGTGACACCGGTCGACTTCGGCGACGTGTGCATCAATTACGACATTGGCTGGTTCACCGAAAACGGCATCGAGCCGCCGACGTCGCTCGACGATCTGACCGATGCCGCGTACGCCGACTTGCTCGTGGTGCAGAACCCGGCAACCAGCTCCCCGGGCTTCGCCTTCTTTCTGGCCACGGTCGACGAGTACGGCGACGATGGATGGAGCGAGTACTGGCAGGCGCTCACCGACAATGGCGTGGCGGTCGTCGATTCGTGGACCGACGCCTACTACAGTGACTTCACGTGGGCGGGCGGTGGCGACCGTCCGATCGTGGTGTCATATGGGTCGAGCCCGCCCGCCGAGGTGTTGTTCGCTGACCCGCCAGTCGACACCGCGCCGACCGGGGTGATCGAGAGCACGTGCTTCCGCCAGGTGGAGTTCGTCGGTGTGCTCGCCGGCACGGATGTGCCCGACGAGGCCCGTGCCCTGGTGGACTTCTTGGTCAGCGACGCATTTCAGGCTGAGCTGGCCCTCAACCTGTTCGTGTATCCGGCCTCGCCGACCGTCGAGCTGCCGCAGGAGTTCGTCGACTATGCCGTGGTCGCTGACGACCCGCGCACGGTCGACCCATCGTCGATCGAGTCGAACCGTGAGGCGTGGATCGACGAATGGACCGCGCTGGTGCTCGGGTGATTCGCCCGCCGGCGTGGCTCGTTGTCGCCCTGGCGACGATCCCGATCGCTGCGCTGGCGCTGTTCTATGCCTGGCCCCTGGCCACCCTGTTCGCCGAGACGCTGGGGACCGACGCGGTCGCTGACACCGTTCGGCGACCAACCACTCGCGAGGTGTTGTGGTTCACGTTCTGGCAGGCCGTGGTGTCGACCGGTGCAACGATCGCCATCGGGCTGATCCCAGCGTGGCTGCTCGCCCGATTCGACTTCCACGCTCGGGCGGTCGTGCTCGGCACGCTGACCGCCGTGTTCGTGTTGCCCACCGTGGTCGTGGGCGGCGCGGTGCTCGCAGTGCTGCCGGAGTCGATCGAACGCAGCACGTGGGCGATCGTCATCGCCCACGTGCTGTTCAACATCGCTGTGGTGGTTCGCCTGGTGGGAGCGTTGTGGGAGCGATTGCCCACCGACCTTGGGGCGGCGGCGGCAACCCTGGGCGCCGGGCCGTGGCGTACGTTCCGGTTCGTCACGTTGCCGCTACTTCGGCCCGCGTTGCTGGCGACGGCGAGCGCGGTTTTTGTGCTGACGTTCACCTCGTTTGGCGTGATCCGCATCGTCGGCGCACCGGGAACGCGCACCGTTGAAGTCGAGGTGTGGCGCCGCGCGACGCAACTTGGCGACATCGCCGGCGCCGCTGTACTGACGATCATCCAACTCGTCGTGCTCGGGCTTGTGCTCGGCGCAGCAGCGCTGCTGCAGCGGCGATGGACGATCGCCCTCGACCTCGCGCCGACACGCCGACGGAGGGTGCGTACGACGCGCGAACGGCAAACGGTTGGCGTCGTCGCCAGCGTCACGATGGCCGTGGTCGCGATCCCCCTCGTCGCCATGGTGGTCGCATCGTTTTCGTCGCCGACCGGATGGACGCTGGCTGGATGGACCAACCTCGATGGCGGGGAGATCCGACCCGGGCTGCGCGTCGGCGTCGACTCGATGGCCGCGATTACGGCATCGCTTCGGTTTGCCGCGTGGGCGACGTTGTTCGCGGTGATCGTCGGCGGACTGGCCTCGTTGGCGATCGCTGCGACCCAGCGCGCCGGCCGACTGCTCGACGTGGGGTTGACACTGCCGATCGCCACGTCAGCGGTGACGATCGGGCTCGGTTTGCTGATCACGTTCGATGCCCCGCCGGTCGATTGGCGAGCCGAGTGGTGGCTAGTGCCAGTTGGACAGGCGTTGGTCGCGGTGCCGTTCGTCGTGCGGGCGATCGTACCGACGTTGCGGGCAATCGATCCGGCATTGCTCGCCGCGGCGGGCACGCTCGGTGCGTCCCCGGCGAGGGCCTGGCGGGCGGTGGTGCTCCCCATGGCAGGGCGCCCCCTCGTGGCCGCGGCCGGCATCGCCGCGGCAATCTCGCTCGGCGAGTTCGGCGCCACGAGCATGCTGTCGCGCACGGGCGATCAGACGCTGCCATTGGCCATCGAGAGCCTGCTCGGGCGGACTGGATCGTCGCTGCAGGCTCAGGGGTATGCGTTGGCCACGTTGTTGGCCGCAATCACGGTGGTGTTGATGATCGCCGCTGAACGGACGACCGATCGATGACCGCCGCAGTTACCGACGGGCACGCGGTGCGCGCCGACGAGATCGTGGTGCGGTTCGGAGCGCAGACCGTGCTCGACCGGGCCACGATGCACCTCGCGGCTGGCGAGGTCGTCGCACTCGTTGGACCATCTGGTACCGGCAAGAGCACGCTGCTACGAGTGATCGCCGGGATCGTTTCCCCAGACGCCGGGCGGGTAGTGATCGATGGCGTCGATGTGACCACGTCGCCCACCCATCGCCGCGGTGTGGGCATGGTGTTCCAAGACAACCAGCTCTTCCCCCACCGTCGCGTGGTCGACAACGTGGCCTTTGCGTTGCAGATGCGCGGCGTGTCCAAACACGAGCGCCACTCAGTTGCCAGCGAGTGGTTGGGACGCGTCGGCCTCGACGGGTACGGCCAGCGGCGGGTGCAGGGCCTGTCGGGTGGCGAGGCGAAACGGGTGGCGTTGGCCCGGAGCATGGCCGCAGCGCCGAAGGTGGTGCTGCTGGACGAGCCGTTGACCGGGCTCGATCGCGACCTCCACGATCGGTTGGCCACCGACCTCGCGGCGCTGCTGCGCGACACATCGACCACGGCGCTGCTCGTGACCCACGACCACAGCGAGGCGGCGACGATCGCCGACCGCACCGTCGCGCTCGCCGACCTGCAGTCCAGCAGTTGACGTCTGGCCGCTAGCCGCCGAGGTGTGCTCGCTGCGCATCGCCGATCGCTTGATGCAGGCGGCCGATAGCGGCGGGGGTGCGCGCCCCCCACCAGAACAGATCCTGCCCGTCGACGCGCAACGCCGGTGCGATGTCCCTGAGCTCGTCGAGGTGGTGGTCGGCGAACGAGTAGGGCTCGGAGGGGACGAGCACAACGTCCGGCCGCCGCTGGGCGACCTGGTCGAGCTCGACGGTCGGGTAGTCGACCGACGAGTCGCCGTACACGTTCGCCACGCCAATGGCGGAGAGGAGCGACGATCCGTAGGTCGCCGGGCCGATGGTCATCCATGGGCGGCGCCAGATCGGGGTGAACGCAGTGATGCCAATCGGCGTCGGCATCGGTGTACGAGCGTCGACCAGCGGTTCGAGTCCGAGCGCATTCCGGAGACCGTCGAGCTCGGAGGGGAGCCCGTCGACAGAGGTGATGTTGAGCGCCAGGATGTCGAGACCGGCCGCAACGAGCGCGTCGGCATCTTCTCGTCGATTCTCATGACGATCGAGCACGACAAGGTCCGGTGCGAGCGCAACGATCGCCGCGACGTCAGGGTTCTTGGTACCACCCACGTGGGGCAGGTCGGGACGCTCACAGAACCGAGTACAGGCAACCGGCTCGACGCCCCAGGCCGACAACGTCTCGGTGGCAGAGGGAACGAGGCTGACAACTCTCATCGTCGACACCACCACGGGGCGCCGCGTGCAGCCATAACCGGCGACCCTACCCAGGGTTGCCGTGACCTAGCCGGCGGGTTGATGGCGTGCGGTCGCGGCGACGTCGAGCTGAAGACGGTTGCCAACAAAGAGCGACGGAAGCTTGCCGACGCCGATCGTCGTGCGGTCGAGCGCAGCGCTGAGCGAGAACGTCGCGGCGTCGCCCCGTACGTCGACATCACGCACGACGGCGACGACAGCCGATTCCGCTCCCTTGACGTTCACCGTCCCGCTGACGGTGTACTGCGCGCCGTCTGGAGCGATCTCGTCGGCGCGAAACGCAAGGACCGGATGGTTATCGGCATCAAGAAAGTCAGCGCCACGGACATGTTCGTTGCGTTTGTCGTTCGGGCTGCGATACGACGTTGCGTCGATCTGTACTGCCGCCCCGGTGACGCTTCCGTCGGAATCGATGTCGATCTGGCCGTCGAGCACGGTCAGGTCGGCGGACACGGTGAACAGTCCGAGCTTCTTCACGCTCACCGTCACCGTCGTGGCGGCTGGATCGATAGTCCACGTACCGACGGTGGCGTCGGTGAGCGGCGGGCTGATGGTCATGTGATCTTCCTTTCGTCGCGCGGATCTACGCGGGTAACGGTGCACGAGATGACGGCACTCGGCGTGGGGTCGTCATGCGACACCAGACGCTGGGATCGATCCCATGCGTCCAGCGTCGAAGTCCTCGATCGCCTCGATGATCTCCTCGCGCGTGTTCATCACGAACGGGCCGTAGCGAGCCACCGGCTCGCCAATCGGTTCGCCAGCGAGCACGAACGCATCGAGTGGTGGCATCTGGTCGTCAACCGTGATCACGAGGTCGCCGCCGTACCGATCGAATACGACCAGCTCGTGCTCGCCAAGGGCGCGCTCGCGGATGAGCGCTGCGCCGGCGACTGAATACAACGCTGCCGCGTGACCGTCCGGCAGCGGGAGACGAGCCGTCGCGCCGGGTTCGATGCGCAGGCGGGCAAACGTGACCGGCGTATGCGTGTGCGCGGGTCCGTTCACCCCGAGCAACTCGCCGGCCACGACGTCGACGCGTACGCCGTCGCGCTCGACGACCGGCGTGTCGTTGGCGCTGATCGCTTGGTACCGAGGGCGTGTTCTCTTGTGCTCGCTCGGAAGGTTGACCCACAACTGCAGTCCATGGCCACGCCCGCCTTCGCGCTGGATCCGCTCGCTCGGCATCTCGGAGTGGACGATGCCGTCGCCAGCGGTCATCCACTGCACGTCGCCTTGGTAGATGATGCCGTGGTTGCCAGCCGAGTCGCGGTGCTCGACCTCGCCCTCGAGAACGTAGGTAACGGTTTCGAACCCGCGGTGCGGGTGATCGGGCGCACCAACCATCGATCCCGGCGGCTGATACCCCGGCGCCATCTCGTCGAGCAGGAGAAAGGGGTCGAGTAGGTCGAGTGCATCAGTAGGAAACGGGCGGTACACCTGGAATCCTGCGCCTTCAGTCGCCTGGCGTGCGGGCACGACCGCCGTGATCCCGCGGCTCGAGGTGGTGCTGGCGGCTGTTGTTTGCATGGCGTCGTCCTCCCTAGCGAGGGATCGAAATGTAGTTGACGTTTCAATTAACTACTTGACAAGTCAACTTATTCCAGAACAGTTGATGCGTCAAGTACCATCTGGGGGATGGCCAGCCGGGGCGACGAGCCGCAGTGGCTCGACGAGCAGCAGCAGCGGGCGTGGCGCGCCCTATTGGTGGTGCTCAACCGAGCGATGCCGGAGATCGAGCGAACGCTGAAAGAGCACGATCTGCTGTCGATTCAGTACGGCATGCTCGTCGCACTCGCCGAGGCACCAGAGTCGACGAGACGACTCAGCGACCTCGCAGAGGATGCGAACATGTCGCAGAGCCGACTGTCACATCGCATACGCGATCTCGTCGAAAACGGCGACATCGAAGTGGACAACGACACGGACGACGGCCGGGTCAAGCTGGCGCGGCTTACCCCGAAGGGGCGCCGTCGACTCGAACGACTTGCCCCCCTCCACGTCGCCGACGTGCGGCGCCTGCTCTTCGATCATCTCGACGAGCGACAAACGGCTGCGCTCGCCGAGGCACTCGGCACCGTGGCGGGCGGGCTCTGCGACCACGACGAGTTCCGCACCTGACGTTGACCCGCCTTCCCTGACATCGCACGACCAGTTCGCGCGGTGACCGCGGAGCTCAGCGCACAAGCCGCTTCCAGAAGGTGACCTTGTCGTCACCCGGTCCGTAGAAGTCGCGGATGCGGGCTTCCTCCACGAAGCCGCGCTGGCCGTAGAAGCGGCGGGCCCGCTCGTAGTCGTCAACGCTCGAGGTGTCGACGATCAGCGTCTGAGCGACCGACGCTCCGAGCGCAACCAGGGCAGCTTCGATGTGTTTGATCAGCGCGGTTCCGGCGCCCGTGCCGTGTTGATCGGGCGCGGTGGCGATGAAGTACAGGTTCCACATCCGGTCGGCGAACGGCTCCGGTGCGTAGTACGCAGCGGCGATGACCCCGGCGGTCTCGTGGGTGGCGACGATCCAGTGGTGATCGTCGAGAGTGCCATCGAAGAAGCCGGCGAGCATCTCGTCGAAGGTGCCCATCTCGTCGGGCTCGAACATGTGATTGACGAGCGCCACGTGTTTGATGGGCTCGGTGTCTGCCGGCGTAGCGGCGCGAACGTTGAGGTTGGTCAACGGTCTGATCCTCTCGTGATGTCGATGAACTGAACAGGGCCGGGGAATCGGCACGCGACTCAACCCGGTAGTCGTCCGTGCAGCACCCGAGTGGGCCTGCACGGCGGTTCAGGTTGTGGGGTTCGACTTCACAAGACCTCCGAGGGACCTTCGGACTGTAGTTCGCGCTGCCACGCCGACTCGCAGAGGTTGCTGGCACGTAACGGCCGTACGCCACACACGACGACGGCACCGGCGATCGCTACACCGGGCCAGGGATTCCGCCCGCGGCTTGCACCCGCCCAGGTTGTGGTGACCACGTCACACCCACGACACGAACGGAGATCGTCGATGCCGACATCAGCCCACGCCGCCCGACTACGCCAGCGGGTCGACGAATTGCGCCGCTTCGCCGAGCAGATCGACCACACGCCGGCGACCGACGTCGACCAGTTGGCGGGCGACGATGCCTGGCGTGGACGACGGCCGGCACTGTGCCGCTTCGTTCTCCGCCTCAACCTGGCCCAATTGCACAACGCCGCCGACGACCTGCGTTGGCAAGCGATGCTCCTCGAACAGCAAGCCGACGAGCTCGACGCGTTGGCAGCGATCGGATCGTGACGTGGACGTCGCCGCCAGCGGGCTACGACCCGATCGCCATCGAACGCCTCCGCCGTGCGGTCATTGCGGCGCTCGATGGCCTGTCGAGTCTGCGCTGCGACGACCCGGGAGCCGAACACGCCCGGACCGCTGTGCGGCTCACCCGTCAGAACCTCGAGGATCACTGGCTCCGGCTGCTCGACGAGATCCTGCGCAGCGAGGCGATGATCGCCTGGAACACGGGCCTCAACGATCCCGCACAGATGGCCTCGACCGCGTTGCAACGATGGATCACCGACCGCACCCTGGGATCAACGACGGGACTGCTGGCCTACGCCGACAACAGCACACTCCTCGATCTGCTCACGCAACTCGAGCTCTCGGTCGACGATCACGGCCGGTTCGATGCCACCGCGATCGAACTCGACGACGCAGTGATCGCCGAACTGGCACTCCGTTCGAATGATCCGCATTTCGTCGAGGCCCTCCTCAACACGGCAACCACCCACCCTGCATTCATTACGCATGCTGTCGCGCACCTTCCAACCAACGCACTCGTCGCGCTGACGTCTCGTCTACTCGGCAACGTGTCGTGGGTCGACGACGCGCCCACGCGCGCCACCGCCGATGGCATCGCCGCGGCGATGGCCGAACTCACCGCACGAGATCCAGCAGCGCTGCTCCCACTGCTCGCCGACGCCGCAACGCTGACCGCGCTTGGCACCTGGCCGATGCTCGACGACGACATCGTCGCCGGTGCCGTTGGTGCGGCGCTGCACGATGCAGTGGTCGCCGATCCGGCCGAGTTGGATCACGGGCTCGACGTATTGGCTGCGATGGCCCAGCTCGCGCCCACGACGTTCAACGGTGGCATGCAACCCGGGCTCGCCCTCGGCCTCGCCGCGGCACTGCCCGTGTATCTCCCCGTGATCGGACCGGCCATCCGCAACGAAGGCGCCGAGCCGGTGCGTGTTGAAGGCAACGACGGACCACGCACGATCGCCAGCTACGACGAGCTACGCGAGCTGATCGGCGCGATCACGCGGCACCCCGACGCGCTCACCGTCGTTGCCACCAGCGTCGGCGGGTACACCACGAGCATCGCCGACGGCCTTGGCGCACGTCTACCAAACGAGCCCGGCGTCGAACACGCTGCGCAAGTAGCCGACCTGGTGCGCGACGCACTCGATGACGAGCACCGCGAGGCGGCGGCGGCCGCGGTGGCTGCCGTTGCGGGGCAACGACGATTCGGCTCACTGATCGGCACGGCGACGGGCGTGCTCCTCACCGCCACCGGCGTGGGCGGCGTGATTCGGTCGGTGGCGCCGGCCGGAGTGGGGCTGGCAACCAGCGGAGGCACGTCGAACACTCCCCCACCGCCCGCTCGATCGATCACCGCCGAGACCTACGACACGATCACGATCGAAGCGTTGCGCGCCGCCGTCGGCTCCGACGACATCGAGATGCCAGGCGACGACCGGCGCTCGCTCGGCGACGCAATCGAGCTGGTCGACGCCCACGGCGACAACTTCGAGGGCCGACGAGACGCCCTCATCGACGCCGAACGAATCGGGCTCACCATCCCGTCGGTCGGCCGCTTCCTCAACGGCGTCCGCCAACGCAGCGGCATCGACGAACTACGAGAAGACCGCCGCAGCAGTGACTGAGCCGACCGCCAAACGGCCAGCCGCAACTGGCGAAACGTCCGGATACCGATGCTTCAACACGTCGTTCTCAGAACACGTTGGCGGCGCCGAGGCCATCGAGGTCGCCGCGGCCTGTCAGCCACGCGAGCCGCTCCGGCGGCGGCGCCTGTCGTGCGGCCGCCGGTAGCGCCGTCATGCCCATCGGCTGACGCGCCTTCCACAACATCTCCAGTCGACCGATCTCGAGACGCACATACAACTGCGGCAGATCGGCGAAGCCGAAATCGATGTTGAGGTCAATGTGATGCAGCAGTACCTCACGCGCCCGAAGGAACGGCAGATCGCGGAGCGTCACTTCCTGGCCAAGGCTGAGGCGGCCCCGGCCGTCCCACGACGATGCCGCCCACATCGATTCGAGATGCCAGATCGACCGACGCAGTACATCGATCTGCTCCTGTGCCGGGCGGGCGGCGCCGGCCTCGATCTCGCCGGTGCGTTGTTCGAGGCCGCCTGGATACTGCTCGCCGACCTCGCCATTCGCCGCCGCGGCAAACAACCGAGCGTGACCGTCGCCGGAGTTCACCACGTGCGTCAGCACATGCCCGACGGTCCAGCCGGGCAAGGCCGACGGCGCCGTCACGTCGAGACCATCCGCCCGCGCATCGAGGGCCGCCAACAGCTGCTGATGCGCACCGGCTGCGAGTTCGACGTCGCGATCGAGCTCACGCGACGAGTCGGCCATCGACGCAGCGTAACGGCGCAAGGACGCGAGTGAGATTGCCGTCGACACAGCCGCTGAAAGCGAGAGGCGAACGTGGCAGGCTGTGGCCATGCAACTCGGAATGGTCGGATTGGGTCGAATGGGCGCCAACATGGTGCGCCGCCTACACGGAGACGGCATCGACTGCGTCGCCTACGACGTGAACGAAGCACCGATCGCCGAACTGGAGTCCGAAGGCGTCACCGGCGCACGCTCGCTCGACGAGCTGGTCGAGAAGCTCGACGCACCCCGCTCGATTTGGCTGATGGTTCCCGCCGCCCTCGTCGGCCAAACGCTCGACTCACTGGTGCCGTTGCTCAGCGCCGACGACACCGTGATCGACGGCGGCAACTCCTGGTACCACCACGACGTCGACCGCGCGGCGGCGCTGAAGCCAAAGAACATCCACTATGTCGACGTCGGCACCAGCGGCGGCGTCTGGGGTCTCGAGCGCGGCTACTCATTGATGATCGGCGGCGACGACACCGCAGTCGGTCGCCTCGCTCCCGTGTTTGATTCGCTCGCCCCTGGATTCGACTCGGCACCACGCACCCCAGGTCGCGACGGCGACATCGCCCCCGAAGAGCGCGGTTGGCTGCACTGCGGCCCGACTGGCGCAGGCCACTTCGTGAAGATGGTCCACAACGGCGTCGAGTACGGGATGATGGCGGCGATCGCCGAGGGCCTCAACGTGATCGCCAACGCCGACGTCGGCTCGGCAACCCATGAAGTCGACGCCGAGACTGCGCCGCTCGAGTCGCCCGAGTACTACCAGTTCGACATCGACCTCGGGAAGGTTGCCGAGGTGTGGCGCCGCGGCGCCGTCATCAGCAGCTGGTTGGTCGACCTCACCGCCGAAGCATTGGTCGCCGATCCCGGCCTCGACACCTATGCGGGTCGGGTCAGCGATTCGGGGGAAGGTCGCTGGACGGTGAATGCGGCGGTCGACGAAGGGGTTCCCGTACCCGTGCTGGCAACTGCCCTCTTCCAACGGTTCAGTTCACGTGGCCATGCCGACACGGCCGACAAGCTGCTGTCCGCCATGCGCCAGATGTTCGGCGGCCACCACGAGAAGCCGGAGTCGTCAACGTGACCGACACGACCAGCGCCGCGCCGTCGAGCGCCGAGCCGGAGATCCCCCGCGTCGACACGGCCAAGATCCAAACGAGTCAGCCGATGGCCGACGCCCTGGTGCTGTTCGGAGCAACCGGCGACCTCGCCAAACGCAAGCTGTTCCCGTCGCTGTACCGGCTCGAGCGGGCCGGCGCGTTGCACGTCCCAGTGATCGGCGTGGCCCGTAGCGACTGGTCCGACGACGAGTTCCGCGACCATGCCAAGGAGTCGATCGAGGCGCACATCCCCGACGCCGACCCCGTGATCATCGCGTCGTTGCTGCAGCGCCTCGACCTCATCCAGGGCGACTACGCGGCGGAGACCACGTGGAACGAGCTGCGCTCGAGGCTCGACGAGCACAACTCGATGGTCGCCGTGTTCTACATGGCGATTCCCCCGTCGATGTTCCCGACCGTGGCCCACAAGCTGGCATCGGTCGGATTGCACAACCGTGGCCGCATCGTGGTGGAGAAGCCGTTCGGCCGCGACCTCAACTCGGCGATCGAGCTCAACAAGACCCTGCACTCGATCTTCGCCGAGGACCACATCTTCCGCATCGACCATTACCTCGGCAAAGAAGCGGTCGAGGACCTCTTGGTGTTCCGCTTTGCCAACACGATGCTCGAGCCGGTGTGGAATCGGAACTACGTGCGCAGCGTGCAGGTCACAATGTCAGAAACGATCGGCGTCGAAGGCCGCGGCTCGTTCTACGACTCGGTCGGGGCGATCCGCGACATCTTCCAGAATCACCTGCTGCAGGTGGTGGCACTGTTGGCGATGGAACCACCGGCCGGCGCCGATCCGGGCTTCTTGCAAGACGAGAAGGCCAAGGTGATCGCAGCGATGCGTCCGATCGATCCATCGGCCCTCGTGCGCGGCCAATACGTCGGCTACCGCGAGGAACCGGGTGTGGAGCCCGAGTCGAACGTCGAGACGTTCGCCGCCGCACGGCTGGAAATCGACTCGTGGCGTTGGGCCGGCGTGCCGTGGTACGTGCGCTTCGGCAAAGCACTCAGCCAACGGGCGACCGAGGCCGTCGTCGAGTTGCGCAGCCCGCCGCGGATGTTGTTCGACGAAGCCGGAGGCCCACCGCCCGACCGCAACTTGATCCGCCTGCGCCTCGGCGAGAATGACGGCGTCACCTTCGTGATGCAGGCCAAGACGCCCGGCCCACACCTCGACTCGACCGGTGTCGACGTCGATGTCGACTTCGCCGCGGCACTCGGCGAGCGCCAAGACGCGTACGAACGGCTGATCGGCGATGCCCTGCTCGGTTCGCTTCGTCGCTTCGCTCGCCAAGACATCGTCGAGGGCACATGGAAGGTCGTGCAGCCGGCGCTCGACCATCCCGGGCCGGTGGTGCCGTACTTCCGCGGCTCGTGGGGCCCATCGGAAGCCGATCACCTCCTCCTCAACAACGACCACTGGTACGACCCCAGCCCCCTGTGATCGACGCATCGTGACCACGCCACCGTGATCCGCGCAACGTGATCACCGCACCGTGATCACCTGGGCGCCAGGGGTGCGCTGATGTGGGTTCCGATCACGCTTGCCGCCGCGACCTTCCAGATCTTGCGGACGTCGCAGCAGCACCGGCTGCGCGACACGTTGTCGACGGCGGCAGCGACGTACGTACGGTTCGTCTACGGCGCGCCGCTGGCGATCGCCGCCGCCCTGGTGGTGTTTGGCGTGGTGGGTCGCCCGCTCCCGACGGTGCCGCTGAGCTTCTGGCTGGTGATCACCATTGCCGGCGTGGCGCAGATCGTTGGCACCGTCGCGCTTCTTGCATCATTCAAGGTCCGCGACTTCGCAGTGGGGACGGTGTACTCGAAAGGCGAAGTGCTGATCGTGGCGGCCCTCGGCGGACTGGGCGTGGGTTCGGCGCTTGCGGCCTGGGGATGGGTTGGCGCGTTGTTGGTGACGATCGGTGTCGTGGTCCTGGCCTCCGAAGGCGACGTTCGGGCGCTGGCTCAGCGAGCTGGTGACCCGGCCGCACTCCTCGGCATCGCCGCGGGTGGCCTCTTTGGGATCGCCGCGATCGGCATCGGCGACGCAGCCGATCGACTCGGCAATGCGCCGACATTCGATCGAGCCGTGGTGGCCCTCACGGCCCTGCTGGTCGTGCAAGCCGCGCTGAACACGTTGTGGTTCGTGGTGATCAACCCCCACGAACTCGTCGCCGTTGCACGTGCGTGGCGACCGTCGATCCTGATTGGCGCCCTGAGCATGGTGGGCTCGCTCAGTTGGGCCTGGGCCTTCACGCTCACGGGCGCAGCCAAGGTCCGCACACTCGGGCAGGTCGAGTTGGTCATCGCCTTCGCCATTGCCCACTTCGTCCTCCGAGAACGACACACGCGAATCGAGTACGTAGCGAGTGGCCTCGTGCTGCTCGGCGCGGTGATCGTCGCCGCCGTGGGCTGACCTGCGGTACGGTCCGCCGCGATGAAGGGGCTCGTCATTCCCGAACAAGACGAGGACTACACCGCCGATCAGGTCGAGCTGTTCTTCGACCTCGCGTTCGTCTTCGCCTACTCACAACTCGTCAGTCTGCTGATTCATGAGCCGGACTGGACCGGCGTCGGCAAGGCGGCGCTGATCTTCGTCTTGCTGTGGCTGCCGTGGTCGCAGATGACCTGGGCGGCCAACGCCGTCCCTGGGAACGCGCGCAACACGCGCGTGATCTTCCTCGTCGCCACGGCGGCGAGCGTGCCCATGGCGGCGTCGGTCACGACCGCATTCGACGATGGTGGACCGCTCCTCGCGATCCCGCTGGCGTTCATCACGCTCACCGGGCTGACGATGGTGGTGATGGCGGCGCGAGGCAACGAAGAAGCGTCGCGCGCCGCCGTGCGCTACTCGATTCCTGTGGCACTCGCCATGGGTGTCGTGGTGATCGGTTCGTTTCTCAACGATCAGCTACGGGTGACCGCATGGATCATCGGCCTGGTGATCTTCACGATCAGCGCCTTCGGTGCCGGCGGCGGGGAATGGACCATGCGCGCCGGGCACTTTGCTGAGCGACACGGTCTGATCGTGATCGTGGCGCTCGGCGAGGTCATCGTGGCAACCGGCAAACCGCTCGTCGACTCGCTTGAAGAAGGCGCTGGGATCCCGGCCGAGTCGGCGATCGCGCTCACGGCGGCCGGCGTGTTTGCGTGCCTGTTGTGGTGGGCATACTTCGATCGCCCGCAGCGCGCCTTTGAAGCCCGGGCGGAACACATCGAGAAGTCGTCTGACCGGGCGCAGTACGCCCGCGACGTCTACACGTGGGGGCATGCGCCGATCGTTGCGGGCATCGTCGTGGCCGCGGCAGCACTGGAAGAGATCGTGCTCCACCCCTCCGACCCCCTCCCCCTGGCGTTCCGCATGATGGCCCTAGGAGGTGGCGCGTTGTACGCGCTCGGCATTGCGGTCGGGACCATCCGCTCGTACCGAGTCGTGCCGCGCGAGCGCATCGTCGCCCTGGCGCTCAGCGCCATCATCCTGATCGCCGGCAGCGACATCGACGGCGTCTGGCTCATCGTCGCGTTGGACGTCGTCCTCATCGTGGCGCTGGCGATCGAGCACATGCGCATCGAGGTTCGCCCCCAACGTGCCGCGACGGACTGACATCACCACTCCGTTACGCACTCGGACGTTGGCGGCTCGAGACTCGCGTGCGGTATTCGTTGTGATCACAACTAAACGACGGATAGCCTGCCCCACGTGACCTCGAACTCGACGACTCGTATTGCGGTGTTCGCCGGGAGCGCCCGCCGCGACTCAGTGAACAAGCACCTCGCACGTGTCGTGGAACGCACGCTGTCCCAACGCGGCCGCGACGCCGTGTTCCTCGACCTCGCCGACTTCGAGATGCCGTTGTACCACGGCGACATCGAAGACGAGCACGGCCCGCCTGACGCGGCGCAGCGACTGGCCGACAAGCTCGCCCCCACGTCGGGTCTGCTCATCGCGTCGCCGGAGTACAACGGAGCGATGACCGCCCTACTGAAGAACACCGTCGACTGGGTGTCACGCATCGACTACTCGTTTCTTGCCGGCAAGTACGTCGGCTTAATGGCCGCCACGCCTGGCCGTACCGGCGGAGCCCGCGGCCTCGGGGTGGTTCGCCACTGGCTCGAACTGATGAACGTCGATGTCGCCGACGACGTGCTGTCGATTCCGCACGTGCACGAGGTGCTCGACGCGTCTGGCGACGTCGTCACGTTCGACGAGGCGTCAATGGCCGCCATCGATACGTTCCTCGATTCGTACATCGCCGGGCTCGACGCGCAACCTGCGGCGGGCGCCGCGTGACGAACTCGGCCGTCGAACGATCACTCGAGGTTTTGGGCGCGACCCTGGCAACGCGCAGCAGCAACTCACCGGACGACTCCTCGACACTCCCCGGTCACGTCATCTGGGGCCACGGGCTGACCAGCTCGATGGCGTCCGAAGACGAGATGCCGCTGATCGACTGGGGCCTCGCCGCGCCGAGCCACCAGGTGATTCGCTACGACGCTCGCGGCCATGGCCGCTCGGAGTCGACCGATGGCGAGCTCGACTACCGCTGGGACCGGCTGGCCGTCGACCAGCTCGCCCTCGCCGACGCGCTCGACATCGACCGGTACACCGCCGCCGGCGCCTCGATGGGCGCGGCGACTGCGCTCTTTGCTGCATTGGCTGCTCCCGAGCTGATCGATCGGCTGATCCTGGTGATCCCGCCGACCGCGTGGGACACCCGCCGCGAGCAGATCGACCTGTACGCCACCATGGCCGACCTCGTCGAGGAGGGACGGACCGACGTGCTCGTACGCGGCGTCGATGCGTCGCCGCTCCCCGACCCGCTCGATGAACGCGCCCGTGACCGTCAGAAGCGCACCCTCACCACGACCGATCCGACGCGACTGGCGCGCGTGTTGCGCGGCGCCGGCCAGGCCGACCTCCCCTCGCCGGACGACATCGCCGGCATCCGTCAGCCGGCACTGATCCTCGCCTGGACAGGCGACACCGGCCACCCGGTCAGCACCGCGGAGCGGCTCGCCGAACTGCTACCCGATAGCGAATTGCGCGTGGCATCGACCGCCGACGAGCTCGCAACGTGGTCGCCCACGGTCGCCGAGTTCCTGGCTCGCTGATCAGCGCACATCCGTCGATACCCGTAGTCCCGCGGCGTATCCTCGGGCCGATGTCT
>JBCBSO010000011.1:0-16537 GCA_039819205.1 Actinomycetota bacterium | reverse complement strand
CGCCTGCGGTCGGCGCCGTCGGCGGCGCCTTTCAAGGGGCCGTGGGCATCTCCGGCCCGATCGTGCAGGCCTGGGTGGACGAAGAACGCCCCGACGTACAGCGCGATCACCACAACGAGGGCGATCACGAGTGGTTCCTCGGGGAGACTGACGAAGGCGATCGTGCCGACGATGGCACCGGCGATTCCGAACAGCATCAGTCGACCGAGATCGCGCGTCTCGTTGACGTGATGGCGTTCGCGGGTGGCCAGCACCACGTTGGCCAACGCCGTCGGGATGGCCAACACCACCACCGCATCGTCAAAGTCGGTGAACAGCGCGGCGACCGGGATGGCGATGATCGGCAGGCCCATTCCGGTGATCGCTTTGACTGTCGACCCGACGACCACCGCGGCGAGGATGATCGCCAACTCGGTCCCGCTCACGGCGGAAGTCTGCCTGCGAGCGACGGGGTACGGTCGGATCATGCGCGTCGAGCAGTTGTGGACCTATCCCGTCAAGTCGATGATCGGGACGCCCGTCGAGGGCATCGAGCTGGGAACACTCGGTGTCGTCGGCGATCGGTACTGGGCGGTGCGTGATCTGCGGCGCGGGGGTATCCGGGGCGCCAAGAAGCTGGGCGGCCTCATGCGCATCGCTGCGCGGGCGACCGCCGACGGCGCAGCGGAGGTCGTGTTTCCCGACGGTCGAACGGTGCGCGTCGACTCACCCGATGTGCACGCGTGGATTAGCGCCGAGCTCGGCCACCCGGTGCGGCTCGAGCCGTTGGCGCCCGCCGACGACGGCGACCACTACCGCCGCGGCGCTCCGGACTCCGACGACATGATGGACGAGTTGCGATCGATCTTCGGTCGTGAGGGCGATGAGCCGCTGCCGGACTTGAGCGTGTTTCCTGAGACGATCATCGAGAACGAGTCGCCGCCCGGCACGCACTACGACGCGTTTCCCTTGCTGGTGATGACCACCACGGCACTGGAGTCGCTGCGCGGTGCGCTGCCCGATTCGGCGATTGACGTGCGTCGATTCCGGCCGTCGATCGTCGTCGACGGTGCCGGCGACGACGGTCACCCGGAGTTCGAGTGGGCTGGTCGCCGAGCACGTCTCGGCGGTGCCGAGATCGAGTTCACGGTCCCGTGTCCGCGCTGCGTGATGATCACACGTGAGATCGATGGCGACGTGCCCGTCGATCGCGGCGTCCTGCGATACGTGGTGCGCGAGCTCGACCAAAACGTCGGGATCTACGCCACGGTGACGCAGCCCGGCACCGTCGCTGCAGGCGACACGATCGAGCTGGTGGCGTGATGCGCGTCGGACTCTCGGCTGCATCGAGCTCACGCCTCGACGCCCGCGCGGCGACCCGCCATGCACTCGAGCGCACGCGTGTCGCCCGCGATGCCGGCCTCGACTCGCTGACGTTCGGCGACAGTCACGCGCGCGGTGGAGCGAACTACTTGCAGAACGTGCCCACGCTCGCCCGATGTTTGGTCGAGTGGGATCCACAGCGTCCGGCGGGTTGTTTGTTCCTCGTGCCGATGTGGAATCCCGTCCTGCTCGCCGAGCAGGTCGGCACGCTCGCGGCGTTCCACGATGGCCCGTTCATCGTGCAGACCGGGCTTGGCGGACCCGCGCAGTTCGCGGCGATGGGCGTCGAGGTGGAGCACCGCGGCCGGGCACTGGAGGAAGCGGTCCGCGTTGTGCAGGCGTTGTTCGCTGGCGAAACGGTGTCGAGCGAGTTGTTTGGCATCGTCGACGCGGCGTTCGACCTCGTGCCGCCCGACGGTGTGTCGTGGTGGTTCGGCACGATGAGCGAGGCGGGTGTGCGCCGGGCCGCGCGCCTCGGTGGAGCGTGGTACGCCCTGCACGCTGGTGCCGACGCGCTGCGACAGCCACTCGACACGTACCGGGAGGAATGCGCCTCCGTCGGGACCGCTCCCTATGTCGCCGCCCGCCGCGAGGCGCTGATCTTGCACGACGGCGATCGCGCCCGCCAGCTCGCCGACGAGGCGCTGGCAGGGGGCTACCGAGGCATGACGTCGGAGCAGATTGTCGCTGGCTCACCAGCCGAGGTCGTCGAGCAACTGGCGCCGCTCGCCGAGTTGGGCATCGACGAAGTGATGTTGCGCACGATGGGCCTCGATCCGTCGATCGATCTGGAGACCCTTTCCGCCGCCGGCGAGGTGCGCGCTGCGCTGATCTAGGGCTCGGTATTGAGCGCCCGCGCTGTTCGACGTGGGGCCCCGCACCGATGAGCGAAACCCATGTCACGTCGGGTTTCGCTCATCGGTGAGTCCTGTTCGCCTCGGATGAGCGAGACCCACGTGACGTCGGGGTTGGCTCATCGGTGAGTCCTGTTCGCCTCCGATGAGCGAGACCCACGTGGTTTCGGGTTTGGCTCATCGGTGACTCGGCGTGTTCCGCACCGATGAGCGAAACCCACGTGACGTCGGGTTTGGCTCACCGCAGGGCCGGGATTCCCGTGGTGAGCGGGGCCGTGGCAGGCTAGGGATCCATGCGGCGCACGCGTTTCGACGATTGGCCGTGCCCGATCGCGCGAACTGCGGATCTGGTCGGCGACTGGTGGACGCCGCTGGTGATGCGCGAGGCGTTCTTCGGTTGTCGGCGCTTCGACGAGTTCCAGTCGGCGCTCGAAGCGCCGCGCGCCGTGCTTGCTGCGCGGCTGAAGCGGCTGGTCGAAGAAGGCATGCTCGAACGTCACCGCTATCTCGAACACCCGCCGCGGTACGAGTATCGGCTGACCGACAAAGGCCGCGACTTCTGGATCGTGCTTGCTGCGATGTGGCGCTTCGGTTCCGACCACATGTGGACGGACGACGAGCCGGTGCCGACCGTGCTCGCCGACAACGTGACCGGGGCGGTGATCGAGCCGCTGATGATCGACGAATCCACCGGCGAGCCGGTCGAGTCGGGCCGCGTCCGTATGAGCCGCGACGGCTGAGTCTGTGCCACCATGCGCCGATGAGTGACGCTCCGATCGACGACGGCACGTTTCGGGCACTGGTCCTGCGGGAGACCGACGATGGTCCGGTCGGCGCGATCGAGGAGCTGAACGATGCCGACCTTCCCGACGGTGACGTCACCGTCGACGTCGAGTACTCGTCGCTGAACTACAAGGACGGTCTTGCGCTGACCGGTAAGAACCGGGTGGTCCGCGCGTACCCGATGGTGCCCGGGATCGATCTCGTCGGCACGGTCCGTGACAGTACGAGCGCGGAGTATCGACCAGGAGACGCGGTGATCTCGACCGGGTGGATGGTCGGCGAGCGGTACTGGGGTGGCTACAGCGAACGACAGCGGCTGCAGTCGGGCTGGCTCGTCCACCGGCCAGCGCAGCTGTCGAGCCTGCATGCGATGTCGATCGGTACCGCCGGGCTCACGGCGATGTTGTGTGTGCTCGCGTTGGAGGAAGGTGGCGTCACGCCGGGTCGCGGACCGGTGCTGGTCACCGGTGCCGCTGGCGGCGTCGGGTCGGTCGCCGTGGCGCTGCTCGCCGGCCGGGGCTACGAGGTGGTGGCGGTTACGGGTCGACCTGAAACACAGGAGTATCTCGCTGAGCTCGGAGCGAGCGGATTTCGGACCCGTGAGGAAATGAGCGAAGCGCCTCGACCCCTGGAGTCCGAGACGTGGGCTGGAGCCGTCGACACCGTCGGTTCGGTGATGCTCGCCAAGCTGCTCTCGCAGATGCAGTACGGCTCGACGGTCGCCGCGTGCGGTTTGGCCGGCGGCGCCGATCTGCCGACGAGCGTGATGCCGTTCATCTTGCGCAACGTCCGCTTGCAGGGTGTGGAGAGCGTTACCACGCCGACGCTGCGTCGAGCCACGGCATGGGGTCGTCTGGCTGAAGAACTCGACACCGAGATGCTCGACGCGATGACCGAGATCGTTCCGCTGAGCGAGCTGCTCGATCGCGGTCCCACGATCCTCGCCGGCCAGGTGCGCGGTCGGTGGGTCGTCGACCCGCATCGCTGATCACCGGGTGCGGCTACGGTCGCGCCGATGCCGTCACATCCCGAGCACCCGCCTGAGTGGATCGACGCCGCTCCGATCCGTGTCGAGCAGCGCATCGAGATCGATGCGCCGGCCGAGGCGGTGTGGACCCGAATCGCCGATCACGAGACCTGGCCCGAGTGGTTCTCGGCGCTCGATCGAGTGGAGGTGCTCGGCCGCGGCAGCGGCGTCGGTGGGGGACGACGAGTGACCGCAGCACGGTTGCCGATCGACGAGGTGTTCACAGCGTGGGATGAGAACGAACACTTCGCGTTCGCGATCGTCCGTTCGAAGCTGCCGATTCTGCAGGCGATGGCTGAATCTGTGCGCCTCGAGCCAATCGACGGCGGTGGCTGTCGGGTGACGTATACGCAGGGTGTAGAGGCTCGCCGGGGCTTCGGCCGCGTACTGGGCGCCGCCTCGAAGCGCCTCGAACGCGACCTCGGCGCGGGCTTGGCCGCGCTCAAGCAACAAGTCGAAGACGCGAACTGACGCGTCAGCGAAACTCGAGACCCTCGAAGTCGCCCGAGGCGCGCCAGCGTTCGATGTAGTCGAAGAACGCCACTGGACCTTCCGGATAGCCGACGCCGTTGCGCAGCGCGCGTGGGCCGATCGGTTGCCCCTCGTTGTTGTAGTAGCCGGGCGTGCAGTCGGGGCTGCCGCCGAACATCCGGCCGCCCGACTCCAGCCTGGTGATCCATGCGTCCTCGGCCTCGGCGGTGACTTCGACCTCGTCGGCGTCGGTCTCGAGGGCGTGCGCGATCACGGCGGTCACGGTCTTGGAGTTGTCGGTGAAGTTGTGCGGAACGTTGGAAATCAGGTTCGCCGCCTGGCTGAAGCCGACGATGAACAGATTCGGGAAGCCATGCACGTGCAGCCCGTGCAACGTGCGCATGCCGTCCTCCCAATGCTCTGACAGCCGCAGGCCGTCGCGTCCGACCGGGTCGAACCCGTTGCGCCTGGCATGTTCGGTTCCGACCTCGAACCCCGACGCGTAGATGATGCAATCGAGCTCGTAGTGCGTGTCGCCGACCCAGACGCCGGTCTCGTCGATCAGCCGAACTCCCTGGCCGTCGGTGTCGATGAGGTGAACGTTCGGGTTGTTGTACGACTGCAGATACTCGTCGTGGAAGCACGGCCGCTTGCACAGCTGGCGATACCACGGCTTCAACGCCTCGGCCACCTCGGGATCGTTGATCAGCTCGTCGACTCGCTCGCGGATCTCCACCATCTTCTCGTCGTCGCTGTCGTGGTACGCGCGCAGGAACAGCTCCGGGCTGAAGCCTTCGTTGTATGAGAACACCCGATCGCGGATCCGCTGGCTGAGGTCGGTCCAACCATCTTTGACGAGGTCCTCCTCGGCCACCCCACCGGTCTGAAGGATCGTGAAGTTCTCGATCCACTTCTCCTGCCAGCCCGGTTCGAGTGAGTCGAACCACTCCGGGTCGATGTCGTGGTTGTTACGGATGTCGATCGACGATGGCGTGCGCTGGAAGACGAACAATTCGCCGGCGGCGCGCGCGAGGTGAGGGACGCACTGCACTGCGGTGGCACCCGTGCCGATGATGCCGACCCGCTTGTCGGCGAGGTTCTCCATGAGCGCACCAGCCGGATCGCCGCCGGTGTAGTCGTAGTCCCAGCGACTCGTGTGGAAGCTGTGCCCGGCGAAATCGGTGATGCCGGGGATGCCGGGGAGCTTCGGCCGATGCAGCGGCCCCGTGCCCATCGCCACGAACTGGGCGCGGAACTCGTCGCCGCGGTTGGTGCGGATGATCCAGCGATGTGCCGAGTCGTCCCACTCGAGGTCGGTCACGGTGGTCGAGAGCAGTGCGTCGTCGTACAAGCCGTAGTGCGTCGCGATGCGCCGAGAGTGGTCGAGGATCTCGGGTGCGTGCGTGTACTTCTCGGTCGGCATGTGTCCGGTCTCTTCGAGCAGCGGCAGATACACCAACGCCGCGGTGTCGCACTGCGCGCCGGGATACCGGTTCCAGTACCACGTGCCGCCGACGTCGCCGCCCTTCTCCACGATGCGCACATCGATGCCGGCCTCTTTCAGACGGGCGCCGTTGACCAAGCCGGCGAAGCCACCACCGATGAACGCCACGGTCACCTCGTCGCGCATCGGCTCGCGCTCGACAACCTCCACGTACGGGTCGTCGACGTAGTGCTTGAACACGCCGGTGACTTCGATGTACTGGTCGTTGCCGTCCGGGCGGAGCCGCTTGTCACGCTCGGCCCGATAGCGAGCGTGCATCGCTTCGACCTCGGGGCTGGGAGAAGTACTGCTCATCGCCGTCGACGGTACGGCGATCACAATCTGCGTGACGAGCCGAGACGCCACGGCGCCCGGTCGATGTTTCGGTCTACGTCTCGCCGTCGCGGATCACGCCGGCCACGACGCGCATCGCCAGGACCGCACTGGCGCCGAGTCCGAGGTAGCCGATGAGCTCGTTCACCTCCACCGTGCCCCCCAGCGTCGGACCGCCGTCGACGCCGAGTAGCAGTACCGCCCCGACGCCCGTCGATGCGGCGATGATCGCCAGGACGACGCGGTCGACCAGGCGCGTCACGATGCGCTCATCGCGCTCGTCGGAGAATGGCGAAACGCGTACGGCGACGCCGCCCGAAACCGCCTGTCCGAGCAGTTCGTCGAGGCGTGCGGGCACCCTGCGGAGGCGCGGCAGTTGCACGAGTGCCTCGTGCTCGATCGCCTCGCGCCAACTTCCTCCCGTCGGTCGGAACCCCCGGTGCTCGGCGCGTTCGCGGGCCGCATCGACCAACGAGAAGTTGGGCTGCAAGCTGACCAAGGTGCCTTCCAGGGTGACCAGTGTGCGAATGAGCACACCGAACCAACGCGGCAGGTGGATGCCGAACTGACCGATCAGCACCGTCAGGTCTTCGAGAGTCGATGCGCTGATCCCCCCGCCGGCGCGCATGTTGCGGGCGAGAAATCCATCGAGTGCGGCGTCGAGTTCGCGGCCGTCGACACGCGCATCGAACACGGTGACTCGTTCGAGTGCCTGGCGAAATGCGCTCGACTCGCCCGTTGACGCGGCCACGAGCATGTCGAGCACCGCCCCTCGCTGTTGCGGTCCGATGCGCCCGAGCGCGCCGAGGTCGATCAGCACGATCGTCCCGTCGGGCTCGACGAGGATGTTGCCGGGGTGCGGATCGGCGTGAAAGGCGCCGAGCTCGAACAGCTGGTAGAGGAACGAATCGACGATCCGGTCCACCGCTTGGGGCGCACTATCGCTGCCGGCCAAGGTGGCGATGCCCGGGGCGTCGACGTACTCCTCCACGAGGACGCACTCGCCGCTCAGGTCGCTGTACACCCGAGGCACGCGCACGCCGCCGTCGTCCGGTAGTCCGACGTTCAACTCGGTAGCGTTCGCCGCTTCGATGCGGAAGTCGAGCTCCTCGGCCACTTCGTCGAGGAACTCGTTCGCCAAGCCAACCGGCCGGATCTCCAGACCGAGCAGCGTTCGCCGCTCGATGAGCGCGGCGAGTTGCCGGATCGCCTCGGCGTCGCGGGCGAACGTGTCCTCCAGGCCGGGGCGGCGAACCTTCACCACGACGTCACCGAGCCCGGCGTGGCGGGCCCGGTACACCTGGGCGATCGAGGCTGCCGCGATCGGTTCCCAGTTGAAGGAGCTGAACTCGTCGTCGACCGGGCGGCCCAACTGGGACTCGACGAAGGGCCGCATCGTGTCACTCTCGACGGCGGTCACGTGGCTGCGCAGGTGCGACAGTTCCTCGCACCACTCCGGCGGCAGGACGTCCGTGCGCGTCGATGCCACCTGCCCGAGCTTGACGAAGATCCCACCCGCCTCCTCGAGCGTCGCACGCACCTCTGTGGGCAGGTCTCGATGGCCGAGGTCGCGGCTGAGGACCCCATTTCGCTCGGCGATCTGCAACACCTCGCGGTAGCGCTGCAAGGGCTGAAGTCGGCGACGGACGCTCGACAGTGGGTTGGTCACCGTGACCCGACCCGAGGCCTCGCCACGCGACAGTGTTCCTTCCGGGCGAACGATGTCGAAGGCCAAGGCCAACACCATCGTGTAGATCAGCGCGAATGCGGTCGCCGACAACGCCATGTCGAGCGACGCCCAGTGCCAGTCACTCAGCAGGCCACCGGTCACCACGCCGAGCACGGTGCCGAGGACGCCGGCGACGAGCAGCGCCAGCCAGCCGCGGCGTGCCCCGAGAAGGCGGCCGGCGATGATCGTGACCGCGAGACCCACCGGCGGGAGCAAGATCAGCCAGATCAGCGCGGTCAACCAGGGCATCGTCACTGCGCCCGCTTCTCGAACCGTTGGAGCACGGCGAGTGTTGCGAACCCGATCAGCGTGCCAAGTGACCACCCGCCGACCACGTCAGCGGGAAAGTGCTGGCCATAGACGATGCGGGCCACCCCCACCAGCCCTGCTCCAGTCGCGGCCAGCCAACGCCACCGGTGGGGGAGGGAGACCATGGCGGTGACGGCGATCGCCGCCGCGACGGCACTGTGGCCCGACGGGTAGCCGAGACCTTCGCCGCTGCCGTCGCGAATCTCGATGGTGTCGATGAACCCTCCTGGGCGTTCGCGGGCAACGATCTCTTTGAGCCCTTTCGCCGCGAACCACGCAGCCACCCCAGCAGCGACCGTGGCGGCAGCCAGCGGTCGCCAGGCGCGCCGCACGGCAAGGGCGGCACCGACGATGAACGGTCCGGCCAGCGAGCCGAGCTGCATCACCGGCCAGAGCGCTGCGGCGAAGACATCGGGCGCGTCGTTGATCCATCTCGTCAGGTCGAGCTCCCACGGCGGGACCGGATCCTGGACGGCGATGATCCACGACGCCCCGAGCCCGACTGCCGCCAGCGCAAGCTCCACACGAAGGGCGCGGAACTCGTCGAGTGGTCCCTGGCCCAGCACAGGGGCAAGGGGATCGGGCGAGTTCACGAGTGGAGGACGCTACATCCGCCAGAATCGTGACGCCATGACGGTCAGCTCGCATGACGCGCCATCCCCGGTGGAGATCACCGGCGCCGGCGCGCACGAAGAGGAGATTCGACGTTACGTCCGATCTCCCGAGGACGTCATCCGTCTGTTCGCCGCCGCGACCGTCACGCTGTTGTTGATCGCGCTCGCCCGCTGGGCTGAGTCCACGGTGGTCGCAGTCGAAGACGACGTCGTCGAGCTATTCGGCTTCGTGTCGCCGGCGATCGCCCGCGTGCTGCTCGGTGCGACGAACGTGGTTGCCGCCGGAGTGGCGATCGCGTTGTTCGCCGTGCCACTGCTGACGCGCCGCCTGCGCATGGTGGGGTACCTCGCGATCGCCGCGGTGTTTGGCGCCGCGCTGATGGGCGCGATCGAGTGGTGGCTCGACCGGTCGGCGTCCGCGGCGCTCGACAATGCACTGGCGGAGCGAGCCGGCATTGCCGACAACACCCTGGCGAGCACGTTGGTGCTGGCGGGCATCACCGCGATGTTTGCGGTGGTCGGCCCGTTCGTCAGCAGGGCCTGGCGGCGCGCCGGCTGGGTCACCATCGTTCTGCTCGTGATCGCCCGACTAGTCGTGTCCACGACGCTCCCTGCCCAAGTCGTCGTGGCACCAGCGGCGGGCACGATGTGCGGCATCATCGTGTTGTTGGCACTCGGTCGGCCCGACCGTCACCCGACATCGGCGGCACTCGCGGTGGCGCTCACCGACGCGGGCGTCGCCGTCGACACGGTCGCGCCGGCCGACGTCGACGCACGCGGGTCGAGTCCCTACGTGGCCACGACAACAACGGGTTCGACGCTGTTCGTCAAGGTGCTCGGAGCCGAAGAGCGCGCCGCCGACCTCCTGTTTCGGGCATATCGCTTCGCCAGGCTGAAGGACGTTGGCGACGCACGGCCGTTCTCGTCGCTGCGGCGCACCGTCGAACATGAGGCGATGGTGTCGATGCTCGCCCGTGAGGCCGACGTGCGAACTCCGCGCCTGCGAGTTGTCGCCGACGTGGGGGATTCGATGCTCATCGCCTACGACGACGTGGTCGGCCAATCGCTCGGCGGGCCGGATCGCGAACTCGACGACGTGATCGATGACGACCTACTCGCCGACATCTGGCAGCAGTTGGCGACGCTGCGCGCGCACCGGATCGCGCATCGCGACCTGCGCCGGGCGAACCTGCTGGTCGACGATGCTGGCCGCGCCTGGGTGGTCGACTTCGGTTTCTCCGAAGTTGCGGTGGCCGACGAGATTCTCGACGCCGACATCGCCGAGTTGCTCGCCTCGCTCGCCCCAGCGGTCGGGGTCGACCGTGTCGTGGCCGCGGCGGTCGCCGCACTCGGTCGCGATGTCGTCGGCGGCGCGCTGCCCAGGTTGCAGTCGACGGCGCTGAGCTCGGCGACGCGCCACGACCTGCACTCCCACAAGGGGCTGCTCGACGACCTGCAACACGAGGTGCAGCACCAGTGCGCGGTCGACGAAGTGCGCTATGCCCCGCTGCAGCGCGTGAGTCGCAACACGATCGTCACGGTGGTTGTCCTCGTTCTCGCCACCTACTTCCTCCTGCCGCAGTTGGCCGATGTGCCGGGCATCGTTCAGCAGGTGCAGGACGCCGACTGGTCCTGGACTCCGCTGTTGTTGCTGTCGTCGGCGTTGACGTACGTCGGCGCTGGCGCGGCGCTCGGTGGTGCGGTGCCGATGCGGCTGCCCGGTGGCCCGCTGGTGCTGGTGTCGGTTGCCGCCGAATTCGCCAACAAGCTGGCACCTGCGGGCCTCGGCGGGATGGCGCTCAACGTGCGCTTTCTACAAAAACGCGGGGTCGACCAGGCCGTCGCGGTGTCCGGGGTGGGCCTCAACACGATCGCCGGCGTCGCCGGGCATGTGGCCCTCATCGTCGTGTTCCTCCTGTGGGCGGGACGCGGTGCGTTCGGCAGCTTCGAGCTTCCCGACCCAACGTGGTTTCTCGTGGGGCTGGCGTGCGCCGCGGGGTTCATCGCTCTCGGTGCCGCGATCGGTCCGACACGCCGATGGTTCATGCGGTTCGTGTGGCCGGTCCTCGCCCGTGCCCTCGACGGTGTGAGCGCGGTGGTGCACCGTCCAGGCAAGTTGGCGTTGCTGCTCGGTGGGTCGATTCTTGTCACCGGTTCCAACCTGGTCACGCTGTACATCGCGGTCGAGGCGTTCGGCGGGGGGTTGCCGTTCGCCACGGTCGGGGCGGTGTATCTCGTCGGCTCGGCGGTAGCCCAAGCCGCACCGACCCCGGGCGGGCTTGGGGCGGTCGAGGCGGCGTTGATCTCCGGTCTCGTCGCAGCCGGGCTCGACAACGTGGTGGCGGTACCGGCGGTGTTCCTGTTCCGCCTGTTCACGTTCTGGCTGCCCGTGCTGCCTGGCTGGATCTCCTTCCAGTGGATGCAGCGCCACCGGTACCTCTAGCCACTGCTGGCCAGCTGCCGGTTCCAGACCGCCGCCTGGGGATCTACGCTGGCCACCATGGCCCGAGTCGGTATCGCCGTGTTCGACCTCGATCGCACGCTCGTGTCGGGGAGTTCCGCCACCGTGTTCGGCGCAGCGCTCGCGGACGCGGGGTTATCCGGTGAACCGCCCGCGGTCGCCGGCGTGCTGGCGCGGGTGTACGAGACGTTCGGCGAGAACTGGCTGATGATGCAGCCGGCCCGGCTCGCCAGCCGCCGAGCGGCTGGCTGGAACGTCGATGCTGTCGCCGAGGCGATGGAACATGCCGCAGTCGAACTCGAACGGCACGTGTTGCCCTTCGCCCGTCAAGAGATCGAGATGCACCAGGCCGCTGGCCGTCCGGTCGTGCTGGCGACCACGTCGCCGCGGGCGTTCGTCGAACCGTTCGCCAATCGTTTGGGTATCGACGCGGTCGTGGCCACCGCGTGGGAGCGTGACGGGAAGGAATTCACGGGCCGCGTGGACGGCGAGTTTCTGTGGGGTCGGGCCAAGGCCGATGCTGTCGCCGAGTGGGCACGGTCGCTCGCTGCCGAGGGGACGCGCGTCGACTTGCGCAAGAGCTACGCCTACAGCGACAGCTACTTCGATGCTCCGCTGCTCGACATGGTCGGTCACCCCGCCGCGGTAAACCCCGACCTTCAACTCCTTGCGGTGGCCACCATCCGCGGCTGGCCGGTGCGCAGCTTCGACCGGCCCGAGGGCGTCACGTCGGTGGCCGGGCTGGAACTGCAGGACTGGATGCGTCCGTTCATGCGCCCCGAGTTGATGGCACCCAACGCGCGGCTCGAGTTCGACGGCATCGACAACATCCCCCGCTCAGGTCCGGCGATCGTGGTGTTCAATCACCGCTCGTACTTCGATCCGCTCGTGATGGGACTGTTGCTCGCCAAGACCGGGCGCAACGTGCGCGGCCTCGGCAAGAAAGAGGTGTTCGACGTGCCAGTCGTCGGCCGGATCATGAAAGCGGCCGGCGGCATCCGTGTCGACCGCGGAACGGGATCGGACGAGCCACTCGACGCCGCCGTCAATGCGGTGCGCGGCGGCGATCTGCTGATGTTGGCCCCGCAGGGCACGATTCCTCGCGGACCGGCCTTCTTCGATCCTGTGCTGAAGGGTCGGTGGGGCGCGGCCCGTCTGGCCGCGGCGACCAAGGCTCCGGTGATTCCCGTCGGGCTGTGGGGTACCGAGAAGGTGTGGCCGCGCAGTGCGCGCGTACCCAAGATGTCGGTCAACGACCGTCCGCTGGTGAGTGCCACCGTCGGGGAGCCCGTCGCCCTCAAGTACAAGAGCCCCGACAAGGACACCAAGCGGATCATGAAGGCGATCAGCGATCTGCTGCCCCCCGAGTCGCGCGACGAGCACACGCCGACCGAGGCCGAGCTGCTGGCGACGTTCCCGCCGGGGTACAAGGGCGACCCCACCGCGGAGGCCGATCGTCGGCCCGGCACCGACACGTGATGCTGCAGCAACATGACGGCGCCGACATGACTCACCGACATGAAGCGAGCCCGGAATTCGACATGAGAGCGAGTGGTACATGAGCGAGCGCGAGCAGCGGTTCAGCGATCGGATGTCCGACGCCGAAGCGTTGATGTGGAACGTCGAGAAGGACCCATGGCTGAACCCGAGTGGTGGTTCGTTGACGATGCTCGACCATCCGCCGGATCGCGAACACTTCGAGCAGACGATGCGTGTCGCGGCGTCGAAGCTGCCGCGCCTGTACGAGCGGGTGGTGCCGGGACTCGGCCGGATCGCCCCACCGGCGTGGGTGCCCGACGCCGAGTTCGACTTCGACTACCACGTTCGGTATCTGCGGCTTCCGGCGCCCGGCACGACGCGACAACTGTTCGACCTGGCCACCCAGCTGTACCTCGAACCGCTTGACCGGACGCGCCCGCTGTGGCGCTTCGTGGTGATCGAGGGTTTGGAAGACGGTCGCGCCGCCCTGTGGTCGATCTTGCACCACGCAGTCGCCGATGGCATCGGTCAGATGCGGATGGCTGAGTTGTTCCAGCAGTTCGCACCCGATGCGCCGCCGCCCGATGCGGTCGATCTCGACGCCGTGATCGCGAGCGCGGTCGAGGCGCACGACGCCAAGCAGTTGGGTGGTGATCTCGCCGAGGGGCTTCCGACCACCGTGGTCCAGTCGGTGGGTCACCTCGTGCGCCGCCAGGCCGGGGTGGCCCGCCGGGCGCTCGGCGAGGTGGCCATGTGGCCGGCCGATCCAGAACGGGCACGCCAGCGCCTCGACGACGCAACCGGTTCGGTATCGGCCACCGTGAACTCGCTGCGTCGTTCTGGCGACGAGGTCGCGGGTGGATCGCCGCTGTGGAAACACCGCTCACGTCATCGTCACCTCGAAGAGGTCACCTCTACGTTGAGTGGGCTCAAGAAGGCGTCGAAGCAGGCCGACGTGACGATCAACGACCTGTTCCTTGCGGCGATGGCCGAGGGCGCGGCTCGTTATCACCACGAGCGTGGTGTCGAGGTCGAGGCGTTCAACTCGAGCTTCGTGCTCAGCACTCGGCACGACGACGCAGTGGGCGGGAACTCGTTCACGCCGGTGCCGGTGCAACTGCCGGGCGAGAAGCAGTCGCTCGACGCGCGAGTTGCCGACACACATCAACGGCTGGCCGCCAAGCGTGAGGCCATGTCCCATGGTGGCGGGCTTGGTGCGCTGTCGAGCGTGGCCAATCTGTTCCCGACGTCGATGGTCACGTCGATGGCGCGTGCGCAGGCCGCCAAGATCGACTTCGCCACGTCGAACCTGCGCGGTTCGCCGATCCCCCTGTACGTCTCCGGCGCCAGGGTCGACCGGCTGATCGCGATGGGTCCCGTCGCTGGTACGGCCTGCAATGCAACGGCGTTGTCCTACGAGGATCAGTTCGTCGTCGGCATCTTCCTCGATCCGGTGGCGATCGACGCACCAGGCGACTTCCGCGACGCCGTTGCGTCGGCGTTCGACGACATCGTCAGCTGATCAGCCGGCACGGCGCTCCATCGTCGTTCACGGGACGAGCGGCGGAGCGCGCGTGCCAGCTGTCGCGCTCGATGGAGACCTCCACTTCTCCACGAGCCCGGCCGTTGCGCCCGTCCACACAGCGACCGGTGACCTGACCCCTCTCCCAAGTTGAAGGTGTCTGCAGGGGGGAGGAGGGTTGTTGCACACGATGCGCCAACTCCGCGGTACGTTCTGTGATCTCGATCACAGATCGACGAATTCGCGGGAAAGGACGATCGATGGCCGTTGCGCCCACCACCGTCGCTGAGTTGATCGTCGAACGCGGTCGTCTGGTGGAGTTGCGCGACGGCGATCCGTTGTTCTTTGAGGGGGACCGCTCCGATGCGGTGTTCGCTGTGGTGTCCGGCCGCGTGCGCATCGTGGTCACCCTGGTGACCGGCGCCGAGCTGCTGCTCGGGTTGAAACTGCCGGGGGAGGTGTTCGGTGAGTTGTCGGCGCTCGATGGGCGACCGCGCGCCGCAGCCGCCTACAGCTATGGCGATGCGGTTGTCGCACGGTTGCCGTCGGTCGAGTTCCTCGACGCGTTGGAGGACGTGCCCGAGCTGGCGCTGACCGTGCTGCGTGAGTTGAGCTCGATGCTGCGGCGGGCCAACGTGCGACTGCAGGCACGCAACAGCAACCGCACCGTGGTGCGCGCCGGCCACCTGCTGCTCGAGTTGGTGGACATCGTCCGTCGTCACGGCGACGCCGGTGCGACCGCGTCCGTCGTGATTCCGATCCGTCAGAGCGATCTGGCCGACTGGATCGGTGCGACCCGCGAGGCCACCGCTCGGGCGCTCGGCGAATTCCGCAAACAGGGATGCGTCGAAACCGGTCGTGGGAAAATCACCGTGGTCGACGTCGACGCGCTCGAGTCCTTCGTCGAGCTGTGAACTGCGCGTGATTCACATCACGGACGGCACGCGGCAATCGCGCGGACGATCGCGGCATGTGGCCGCGAGGGGTTCGGATCTTGTACACGGTCGTGGCGGCGGTCGCCGTTGCCGCGTCATCGGTGGTCCACGCGCCGAGCGTCGATGCCGGTGCGTGGTCTTCGACGGCGCGGCCGCCGGTCGTCGTCGTCGGTGACTCGCTGACCGCTGAAAACGCAGTACAGATCGACGCCCATCTGCGCGGTGCGGGCGTTGATGGTGTCCACCTCGCAGGCCTCGGGGGGCGGCGAATCGACGTCGACTACGAATTCTTCGGGTGGAACAACTCTGGACGCGATGAGATCGATCGACTACGCCGCGCCGGCCACGATCCACTGGTGTGGCTCATCGAGCTCGGCACGAACGACCTCCGAGAACTCGCCGCGTGTGGGTGCGACGACCCAGCCGCGCGCGCTAGTCGTCTGATCGACGTGATCCTGTCGGCCGTTGGCGGCGATAGCGACGTCGTATGGGTCACGGTCCATGACCGTGATGCTCCGGTGGCGAGTGCGGTGTTCAACTCCGAATTGCAGCGGCGGGCGGCGCTCGGTCACATCGACGCACTGGCCGACTGGGATGGTCTTGCCAGCACAGGATCTGGATGGTTTCGCGATCACGTGCATCCAAACCACATCGGCGCTGCGGCGCTCGCCGGGGTGTACGTGGAGGCCATCGATGGATACTTCGAGCGGCAGGCCATGAACCCGCTCGAACGGGTGCGCGTGCGACTCACCACGTACATGTGAGCGCCGCGGTCGTCGATCGGGGCCGCGCTGGGCCCATACTGCGGTGGTGACGCCGCGCTCAATTACCGAGATCGCCTTCGCCGAGCTGATGACCCTCGAGCCGCACGGGCCCGACACGTTCGTCGCCGAGGCCGCCCGTTACCCGTGGGGCACCCGACTGTTCGGTGGGCAGGTCGTCGCTCAGGCGTTGCGCGCTGGTATCGCCACCGTCGACCCGCTTCGCCATGTGCACTCGCTGCACAGCTACTTCATTCGACCGGGTTCACACGACGAGCCCGTGCGCTTCGAGGTCGAGCGGCTCCGTGATGGCCGCTCGTTCTGCACTCGCCAAGTTGTCGCCCGGCAGTCGAGCGGGGCCATCCTCAATCTGTCTGCTTCGTTTCAAGTCGCCGAGGAGCAGCCCGACGTGCA
>JBCBSO010000010.1:0-16570 GCA_039819205.1 Actinomycetota bacterium | reverse complement strand
GGAGTTCACCGGTGGCCGGGTCGACGCTCACCACGTAGTGCTCGCGCACCGGTTGGTCGCTGGTGACGGCATGGCGGGCGACCCACGCGCCGAGTTGCCGGTACGTGCCGCCGATCGAGTCGTAGCCCCCGACGTGCGTCATCACTGCGCAGTGCGCCGCAGGTACCAGCGTGAGGTACACGCCCGTGTCGAGCACCGGCTGGGGCACCGGTACGGCTTCCGTGATCGGCAGGTATGCCTCGATCGGTTCTTGTTCAGTGTTGACCTCGGCGGGATAGCGGGCAGCCGACGGTCCAGCGAGCAACGCGCCAGTCATTCCGAGCGCGGCCCACAGGCGGCCGTACGCATCGCCGAGAAAGCTCGCATAGTTGGCCTCGTCGACCTCGCCCGAGGCGGCGAGGGCGTGTACCGACGGCTCGTCGCGGACGTGCACTGGGGTCGAGAGGCTCGGCAACTCGACGGCCTGCTGCAGCTCATCGACGATGCGGCTCACTGCGTCGAGACGGGTGCGCATCGTGGCCTCGTGCTCGGCGAGCACCTTGGCCGTGATCTCGGGGTCGCGCGCCCGCACCACCTCGGCCACGTCGCGCAGCGGAACGTCGAGGTCGCGCAAGCGCTTGATGATCGCAGCATCGGTGAGTTGCGACACCCGGTACGACCGATAGCCGCTCGCCGCATCGACCTCGGCGGGCACGAGCAGACCCTGATCGTGGTAGTTGCGCAGCGCCTTCACCGACACCAATGACGCCCGTGAGAACATCCCGATCGGCATCAGCGGGTCGTCGGTGTCGGCGGGGTTGTCGCGGCTCATGTACTCCAGCCAAGACCCTCCCCTGGGGGGAGAGTCAAGTGCGGGTGCGTGAGTTGCTCACGAGGCCATATCGCGCAGCCACTGCGGCAGCCGAGTGGGGCGCCCCTCGGTGGTCGTGCAGCCGTGCACCGTCACGCCGGTAGCTCGTACATCGCGCTCGTCGGTATCGCCGACGGTGATGAGATAGGCCATCTGGAACGACGCCCGCGCGGCCGCAGCAAGCGAGACGTGCACCGTGATCACGTCGTCGAACTGCAGGGGCTGGCGATACTGCACGAACGACTCGAGCACGGGCGACTCCAGACCCTCGTCGCGCCATGCCGTGAACGGGTGGCCGATGTGTCGGAGATAGGCGACACGCGACTCCTCGAAGTAGGCGAGGTAGTTGCTGTGATGCACGATGCCCATCGCATCGGTCTCCACGAACCGCACCCGAATGTCGTGGGCGAACGCGTAGGCCGCAGGGTCGACAGATGGCTCGATGGTGACGCGCACGACGGGGAGTCTGCCAGCCTCTGCCACACTCGCCGCATGACGCCGGCCATCGACCTGCTGCGTCGGACCGGCACCGAGCACACGGTGTTGACCTACGACTCGGCCGGCACTGACTTCGGGCACGAGGCAGCCGTCGAGCTCGGCCTGTCGATGGACGAGGTGTTCAAGACGCTGGTCGTCGACGCCGACGGTGGCTTGGCAGTAGCGGTGGTGCCCGTGGGGTCAACGCTCTCGCTCAAGGCAATGGCGGCCGCGCTCGGGGCGAAACGAGTCTCGTTGGCCGATGTCGCTCGCGCCGAGCGGGCCACCGGCTATGTCGCCGGCGGGATCAGTCCGCTTGGCCAACGCCGCAAACTCCCGACCGTGGTCGACTCGTCGGCGACACGGCTGTCGACGGTGCACGTCAGCGGTGGGCGACGCGGCGTGGAGATCGCCCTGGTGCCCGACGACCTCGTTTCGCTCGTCGACGCGGCGTTGGCCCCGATCGCCGCCACGTGATCAACCGAGAGGTCAGCTCGCAGGGTGGCGCATCAGCGCCTCGATGCGGGCGATCCGTGTGCGCGCGGGCGGGTGCGATGCGGCCAGGCGGGCGCGCCATCCGATCGGCCGGCTCGAGCCCGTCACGGTGACCACATGGCGGAGCGCGCTGGCCAGCTCGCCTCCGAACCCCATCCGCACCGCACGTTGATCGGCCTCGAACTCCGATCCATGCGACACCATGTTGGCGGCGCCGTCCATCGCTCGGAGCCCCGCGGTGAAGAGCCAGGAGATGCCGCCGAGCACTACCGCGGCCACCGATCCGATCGCCTCGATCGCCGAGGACTGTTTGCCGAAGCTGCCGGTGGCCGCGCGGGCCACGTTCTCGAGAAAGAACCCGATCCGCGCCAACAGCACCACGGGGGCCGACAGCCAGTGGCCGAACGTGATCGCCACCGTGTGCAGGCCGAGGTGATGGCTGAGCTCGTGGGCCAACACGCCGCGCAACTGCCGATCGGTCAACTCTTCGACGGCGAACGTCGTCACCACCACGAGATGCCCGCCACACGCGAACGCGTTGAGCTCGTCCGACGGCAATACGCGCACGACAAAACGTGACGCCGGAAGGTCGTTGGCCTGCGCAATCTCGGCCCACATTGGCTCGATCACGTCGGCTTCGGGTGCGGTCGGTCGGCGGGCGCCGAGCAGCGGGGTGAGCACCAAGATCTGGAATGGTCGGATGAAGAGCGCCAGCCCGGCCACGACGTACCCGGCGACAAACCACCAGTAGCCGACGCCGGTCAACCAGGTGATCGGCAGCCACCACACGGCGAGCGCCAAGAGCGACACCGGCACAATGGCGACGACGGGCACGATCGCCCACAACGCGGCCCGTTCCACGTTGCGCCGCGAGTGCTCCACCGCGTACAGCGTACGGCCACCGATGCGCCGTCGAATCCGCCTCAAGACGGACCGGCGAACGGTCGATAGCACTGTGAACGGCGCGGTCGAGGTTCGTCGTGTGAGGTGGAGTCTGTGGCCAGTCGACAACGGAGCGCAACCGACGATGCTTCCGTCGCGCGGACGCTCCTCGATGCGGTCGCCGAACAGCGCGCCGACGACGTAGAGCGGGCGGCTGCCGGCGCGCTCGACGCTCGAACCCATGCCCGTGCGGCCGAGCGCGTCGATCTCGAAGCCGAGGCGCTCTATCACATGGCCTCGCTGGCGCACGATCGAGGAGACATCGACGACGCCTTCGCCTTCGCCTCCGAGTCGGTGGAGCTCGCCGGCCGTTCCGATACTCAGGCGAGCAAACTGACCGACGCATGGTCGACACACCTGCTCGGCATCGTGCACTTTCAGAGTGGCAACTATCCAGCGGCCCTGGACCACTGCCGCCGAGCCCTCGAGGTGTATCGCGCGTCAGCGCCGCGCCCGGTCGACGAGGGCCGAATCCTCCACACGATCGCCGCCGTGTACCAATCGATGGGCGATCACGACCGAGCGATCGAGACGTACGAACACGCACTGGCGGTCAACGAGACCGTCGGCCGGCGCGACGTCGACGTCGCCGTACTCGGCAACTTGGCCCGTTTGTTTACCCGCAGCGGCGACACCGACGCAGCGATCGATGCCGGTCGACGCGCCGCGGATCTCGCTGCGGACGACGCACCCCACCTCGAGGCGAGCATTCTCGCCGACCTCGCCGAGGGCTACGTCGCTGCGGGCGACGAACTTGCGGCCGCGCACTTCTTCGGTCGCGCCCAGGCCGCCCTTCCGGACAACGCGTCGCCGCGCGAGCGGCTGACGATGTGTCTCGCTGCGGCCCGACTGTCGTCGGCTCGCGGCCGCGTCGACGCGGCGATCGCTGAGCTGCTTCGTGCGCTCGACCTGTGCGATCGCGTCGATGACCGGCAGCTCGAACTCGAAGTCCACGATCTGTTGGCGATGGCCTACCGCCGGGTGGAGCGATTCGCCGAAGCGCTGCATCACCGCGAACACCACGCCGCAATCGACCGCGAGATCAACGCCGACGCCGCGTCGCTACGGTTGCGCGCGCTGAGTCTGGCGCACGCCCATGAGCTCGATCGGCAGCGGGCGGAGATCACTGCCTTGCGGTCGGCGTCGCTGTCGGCATCGTTCGCCAGAGCGCACCACGATCCCGACGCATACCACCTCGAGGCATTCGAGCGACTGGCCGCGCTGGGGGAGTACCGCGGCGGCAACACCACCGCCCACACCGCGGAGGTCGGCGACCTGTCGGCAGAAATCGCCCATGCCATTGGGCGACAGCCGCAGTGGTGCGAACAGTTGCGTCTGGCTGCGCGACTTCACGACATCGGCAAGGTTGCCGTTGCCGACACCGTGCTGCTCAAGCCCGGGCCGCTGACGTTGCAGGACTATGCCGACATCAAGCAGCACACCGTGCTCGGTCGGCGGCTGCTGTCGGGAGTGTCGACGCCGTTGTTCGAGTTGGCCGCCGAGGTGGCGTGGACGCACCACGAGTGGTGGGACGGCTCGGGCTATCCGAACGGCCTGGCCGGCGAGCACATCCCGCTGTCGGGGCGCATCGTGGCGATCGCCGACGTGTTCGACAGCTTGTCGACGCGTCGCGTCTACAAGCGAGAGTGGACCCGCGACGAGGCCGCCCGCTTTGTCACCTCTGGTGCGGGCTCACAGTTCGACCCATCGCTCGTCGATGCCTTCTCCCAGGTGATCGAGCTGCAGAACTGAGCGCGTCAGCGCAGGGCCCGGGCAACCCAACCGGCGACGAAGTCGGCGAGCGCCTCGACGTCGACCGAGTCGTCAATCCGCCCGTTGCGGAACGAGTTGGAGAACGAACTCACTGCCCCGAGTACGCCCGTGGTGAGCAGGTCGGTCTCGCCGTCCGGGATCGTGCCGGCGGCTTGCCCCTCGGCGACGAGACGGCGAACATCGCGGAAGTACACGCCGGCGCCCTCGTCGAGCACACCAGCGATCTCGGGGTCGGCGCGCTCGACGTCGAGCAGGGCGAAGTAGCCGGCGTGGGCGGCCATGAACCGCACACTCTCGGCTGCACCTTGGGCGATGCGCGTCGGCGCGTCGGCGTCGGGCGCCATCGCCACGCCTTGGGCGCGTCGCAGGCGAAGACGCATCGTGCGCACGAGTTCGGCAAAGAGATCCGCCTTCGTCGGGAAGTACCAATAGAAGAGGCCCTTGGCCACGCCGGCGGCCGCGCAGATGTCGACCACCCGCGTGGCGCCATAGCCGCGATCGGCGAACAGCTCCGCAGCAGCATCGAGCAGCTGCTGCTTGCGCTCGAGACCGTGCTCGGTGTGCTGACGGTCCTCACTCCCGGCGGTCGGCGCAGCGCGCAGCGCTCGTCCTGCCGCGCCTGCTGCCATGTCACTCACGGGCGACAGTCCACCCCGCGGTCGACCCGTCGGTCAAGGTGGGGCGACCAGGCGTACACTCCCCGGAGATGTCCGCTCCGATCATGCCGGGCGCCGACAGCTGGTCGTTCGAGGGGTCCTCGACGACCGGATTGCTCGCAGTGCACGGGTTCACCGGCAACCCAACCTCTGTCCGTGTTCTCGCCGACGCCGCTGCCGCCGCGGGCTTCCACGTCGAACTGCCGCGCCTTGCGGGCCACGGCACGGTGGTCGACGACATGTTGCCGACCACCTGGGCCGACTGGACCGCCGACGTCGAGGCGGCGTACCGCCGACTGGCCCAGCGGGTCGATCGGGTGGTGCTCGCCGGGCTGAGCATGGGCGGATCGCTTGCGCTGTGGTGCGCGCTGGCGCACCCGGAGGCCGCGGCCCTCGTGTGCATCAATCCGGCCACGGTGCCCCAGGGCGACGACGTCATCGAGATGGTTCGTGAGCTGATCGCCGATGGCACCGAGGTGGCACCTGGCGTCGGCAGCGATATCGCCGATCCCGATGCAGTCGAGACGGCCTACGCCGGCACTCCGCTTCGTCCGTTGCTCAGCCTGCAACTCGACGGCTTGGCCAACATGACCGATCGCTACGGAGCGCTGACCATGCCGCTGACACTGCTGACCTCGCGTCACGACCACGTGGTGTCGCCGGCCGACAGCGAGCATCTCGCTGCCACCTACGGCGGCCCGGTGGAACACGTGTGGCTCGAACGGAGTTATCACGTGGCAACGCAGGACTACGACCGCGACATCGTCGTCGATCGGACGCTCGCCACCCTCACCACTGTGACTCCCGAAACCGCCAGCCAATGATCGCCAGCATTCCCAGCCCATCGTTCAACTCCATCGACATCGGGCCCCTCAGCATCAATCTGTACGGCCTGTGTATCGCCCTCGGTGTCGTCGCTGCCGTGTGGTTGTTCGGCCGTCGGCTCGAAGAACGACAGGTCGGAACCCGCGACGACGCAGCCGCAATCGCCGTGTGGGCGGTGCTCGCCGGTCTGGTCGGCGCACGGCTGTACCACGTGGCCACCGACTGGGATCGCTTCGAGGGCAACTACGAGAGCATTCCGGCGATCTGGGAAGGCGGTCTCGGGATCCCGGGCGGTCTGCTCTTCGGTATCCCCGTCGGTTTGTGGATGTCGCTGCGGCGCGGTATTCCGATCGCCGTCGCCGCCACCGCGGCCGCACCAGCGATTCCGCTCGCGCAGGCGATCGGCCGATGGGGTAACTACTTCAACCAGGAGCTCTACGGACGTCCCACCGACCTTCCGTGGGCGCTGGAGATCGACCCTGAGCACCTCGAACCCGGGTATGCGGTCGGCACCACCTTTCAGCCGACGTTCCTCTACGAGTCGTTGTGGACGCTCGGGTTGGCACTGTTGTTGATCTGGATCGACCGGCGCTGGCGGCCCGCGCCGGGTCAGCTGATGGTGATGTACCTCATCGGCTACGGCATCGGCCGATTCTGGATCGAGGGTTTGCGCATCGATCCCGCCGACGAGATCGCCGGCCTGCGCTGGAACCAGTGGGTTGCGGCCGCGGTCGTCGTTGTCGGCGTCGTGGTACTGATCTGGATGATGCGCCATCCGCTTTCCGAGCCCGAACCGCGTGCCGACTTCCTCGATGGCGGCGACGACTCGACCACGGGGGACGTCACTGATGCAGCAGTCGACAGCGGTGTCGACGCTTCCATCGACGGCGGGGGTGCCGACGACCGTGGGCACGACAGCGATCGTGCCGCAGACGGTGATGGCGATGACGTCGACGACGATGCGTCCTCGCCCGCCGACGCCTGAACCCGAACAACAGGAGACCACCATGTCCGAGCTGTCCTCCGCCGGCCGGCCGACCACTCCGCGCATCGAGCCGATCGACCCCGAGACCGTGGCTGCCGACAGCGAGCTCGCAGACCTCTTTGCGCAGTCGCTGACGCACGACGGTCGCCCACTGAACATCTTCGGCGTGCTCGCCCATCACCCGAAAATGCTCAAGCGATTCAATCTGCTCGGCGCGCAGATCCTGAATCGCGGGCTCTTGCCGGCACGTGAACGCGAGCTGGTGATCTTGCGCGTCGGTGTGCAGGCCCGTGCCGAATACGAATTCGGGCAGCACACGATCATCGGCCGTGACGCCGGACTCACCGACGACGAGATTCGTGCTGTCGCTGGCGACCCGGCTGACGCCGATTGGTCGGACGACGATCGTGCACTGCTCGCCCTGGTCGACGATTTGTGCGCCGACGATTGCGTCAGTGACGCCACGTGGGCCGCGTTGGCGCCTCGGTGGAACGACGCCGAGCTTGTCGAGTTGCTGATCGTCGCCGGCTTCTACCGAATGGTGTCGGGCTTCTTGAACTCCGCCGGGGTGCAGCTCGATCCGGGTGTGCCCGGGTGGCCATAGGCCGCAGCCCTGTCGCCCTCAGCCCGGTTGCCTTCAGCCCGGTGCCTTTAGCCGTGTTGCACGGCGTGGCCGACAAAGGGTCGAAGGCCTGTTCCTTGGGCCGGCGACATCTCCGATACTGAACGCGTGAGTACGCGCCCACCGCTGCGTCATGTGACCATCCACGGTCACTCGGTTGGGTACCGGCGCGCCGGAGGCGGCCAAGCGGTGCTCCTCCTGCACGGTCTCGCTGGCAGCTCACGGACATGGGACGCCGCGTTGCCGCAGCTCGCCGAGCGGTACGACGTGATTGCCCCCGACCTTCTCGGCCACGGTGAGTCGGCCAAACCGGTGGGCGACTACTCGCTCGGCGCGTACGCCAGCGGCGTGCGCGATCTGCTCGCCGTGCTCGACGTGCCGTCGGTCACGGTTGTCGGGCACTCGTTCGGGGGCGGCGTGGCAATGCAGCTCGCCTACCAGTTTCCACAGCTGGTCGATCGGCTCGTGTTGGTTGGGAGCGGAGGGCTTGGACGCGAGGTCAGTTGGCTCTTGCGCACCTTGGCGTTGCCGGGTGCCGAGTACTTGATGCCGCTCGGCTTTCCGACGCCGCTCGTCGAGCGAGCCAACGACCTCGGACGCGTGCTGGCTCGGCGCGACATCCGCTGGCCGTGGTTCGGCGAGATGTGGCGGGCCTACCGCTCGCTCGCCGGCGCAGCGAACCGTCAGGCATTCGTGCGCACGATGCGCGGCGTGATCGAGCCGGGCGGCCAGATGGTCGACGCCACCGACCGCCTCTACTTGGCAGCCCGCGTGCCGACCCTGATCATGTGGGGCGCAAACGACGCGATCATCCCCGTCGAACACGGTGAACGAGCCCATGAGGCGATCGAACACAGCCGGCTCGAGGTGCTCGACGGTGTTGGTCACTTCCCACACGTCGAGGCGCCCGAGCTGTTCGTGGAGCTCCTCGGCGACTTCATCGACAGCACCGATCCCGGCGTCGATGCCGAGCCCCTGCGCGACGTGCTCATCGCTGGCGGATAGCCGGCGCCCGGCGTTCGTCGTCCGGTTCGTTCTCGGCGCCGGCCGTTGTGGCTACCGCAAACCCGAACGCCGAGAAGGCGCAGGCTCGATCGGTGATCCGGTTCTCGGCGCCGGCCGTTGCGGCTACCGCAAACCTGAACGCCGAGAAGGCGCAGCGATCGATGGTCAGTCGGTGCGATCCAGTCCGTAAATCGCAGCCGGCGGTTCGTCGGGCGGCTGACAGGTGCCGCGATAGGTGAATCCCGCCCGTTCGACGGCGGCGCGCGAGGCGCCGTTGGCGATTGCTGGTGTCGCCACGCACACCTGTGCGTCGGGGAATCGCTGCAGCGCGTGACGACCGAACGCCGCCAGGGCGAGACGCCCAAGTCCCCGACCGCGATGTGCGCCGCCGATCAAGTAGTCGATGCCCACCGCGTCGGGCACGCCGACCGCGGCGTCGGTTTCGTTGTAGTCGTCGTGGCGATAGCACTGGAACAGCCCGGCCGGCTCACCGTTGATCTCGACGATCCACATCTCGGTCGGCTCACGTCCCTCGATGCGTGGCTGGTACTTGGCGCGTACGGCGTCGTATTCAGCGGCCTGGTTCCACCATGTGGCGATCTCGGGCTCGCCGAACCATGTGACGAGTTGGTCGAAGTCGTCCTCGGCCAACGGACGGAACGCAATTGCTGGCGATGCGGCGTCTCGACTCATCGGTCTCAGTGTGGACCACCCGCCGATGTGCGTCAGGCCGGTTTGTGGGCGCCTCCGCTCGGGATCCGGTCTCAGCCGCCGAAGAGGGCGTTCAGCGGACCGAGGATCAGCCCCTCGCGAACCTCACGATCGCCGACCGGGGTGTCGAGCTGGATCGTCACCGATGTCGACGGATTGCCGGGACAGTCGGCCTCGCCGACCAGCGCAATGGCCGCGAACGAGATCAACACGGCGTTCTCGGTCTCCACCACGTCGGGTTCGAGGAGGCGCTCGCCCATCTCCTGGCCCGATGCGCAGCTCGTTTCGGTGGCCAACACGTTGATCCGTGTCGATGACCGATCGAGCGGCGTCGACGGGTCGACGACCCATTCGACCGGGCTCAGTCCATCGGGGAGTGGGAGTCGAACATCGCACACTCGACCCGACGACGACCCCGACCAGATCCAGCCGTTGTTGCCGAGTTCTGCGCCCAACATCCACACCCCTTCGGCGACGTGGACCAACATGGCACCACCGTCGTCGTCGAAGAACACATGCCACGGCGCGGCCGGCAACGCAGCGCCGATCTCGGTCGCCCGCGCCTCGTCGAATAACGCCACCAGGTCCGGGTCGGCGTCGCTCAGTGGAAGCGGCGATGCGAGATCGCCAACCGTGGTACGCAGCGCGTCGCAGACCACCTCGGTGTCGGGCGGGTAGGTGCCGTCGGGGCCCGGCAGGCTGATCGCCTCGAGCGTGGTGCCCGGTTCGATCGGATCCGGGAGGCGGTCGACCAATTCGGCTTCCCAGCACACCATGCGTGGATCGTCGACGCGCTCGTCGATGATCGTTGCGAGCTCGTCGACCTCGGCGGGCGTCACCGGCGCCGCCGACTCCACGGTGATCCGGTTGCGCATCGTGCCGAGTCCGACGCCGACCACATCGCCCCATGCGGCGAGCGCGCCCGCGAACACCTCGGGCTGAACCGCGAGCAGCTCGTCCTCGGTGAAGTCGACCTGCACCACGTCGAACGGGACTCCCCACTCGCCGATTGGGCGATCGTTGGTGATCGGTTCCGTTGGGTCGAGGTTCTGGAGGTCGTCTGGCGATGGCCGCCTCGCTGCCAGCGCTTCGAGGTGCGCGGCGGGATCGTCGGTGACGGCCATCACGATCGTGCCGAGCGCTTCCCGATCGATCCAGATGCCGCCGAAGGTGTCGCGGTGCTCATTGGCATATGACGTCAGCACCGCGTTGAACACCGGGTCGATGAAACCGAGCCCGCGATCGCCGAGCACGTTGGTGGCCGGAATGGGCACGTTGGCGCAACGGTCGAGGGCGATGACCAGCGGTTGCGCGGGCGCGGAGTCGATGGAGGTCGATGACGGTGTGGTGTCGGGCCTGGACGCTGGAGCAGTCGTCGATGGAGCCGTCGATGTGGCCGTGCTCGGTGCGGTCGACGCGGTGCTCGTCGACGCGGGCGCAACCACTGCGCTGTCGCTTCCACCGCACGCCGCGACGGTCGCTGCCGCGGCGATCACGATGGCCAGCGGGCGGACTCGCATGATCCGATTGTGCTGCATGCCGCCGGTGCCTGCAGCGCGCCTGCGGCGACGCCGTCCGACCCGCAACGAGCGAGGTAGCGTCCGAGGGTGGACGGTTTCGAATCCGCACTGGTCGTCGAGGTGCCCGCGGCCGAACCAATTATTGGCCGGTGGCGAATCGGACACGACCCCGTTGCCAGGCGCGGCGTCCCGGCCCACGTCACCGTGCTCTACCCGTTCGTTGCACCGGGCGAACTCAGCGATGCGGTGCTCGACGACGTCGCAACCGCAATTGCACCGGTTCCGCAGTTCACCTTCGACCTCGCCACCGTCGACGAATTCCCGGGCGTTGTCGTGTGGCTGCGACCCGATCCCGAGGCCCCGTTCCGCGACCTGACCGAGCGACTCCACCGAGCGTTCCCCGACCACCCGCCGTATGGCGGCCGTCATCCCGACTCGCAGCCGCACCTCACCGTGGCGATGACCGACGTCGGCCACCACGACGCCCAACGTGACGTCATCAAGGCGTCGGTAGCCGGCCAATTGCCGGTGTCGTGTGTCGCCGACAGCGTGTCGCTGTTCGTCAGCGACGACAGCCATACCTGGGTCCGGCGGCAGCAGTGCCCGCTCGGCCGCCCGACACCGGCCTGATCGCGGGCCGGGCGCACCATCGCTGCACATGTGATGCCATCGCTCGCGTGATGACTGCGTACGGTCGCGTCTCGTGAACACGCTGCACCGCCTGACGGCAGCACACGCCGACGTTGTCGTCGACACGTCGATCGTGCCGACGATCCGCTACCTCGGAGCCCCGCTCGGCGCCGACGTCGATCTCGAGTCCATTCGCATCGCCACCAACCGGCCACTTGTGCCGGGCGGACTCGACGTGGAACCGCCGCTGGCAATCATCCCCGAAGCGGCAAGCGGGTTCTTTGGGCGACCTGGCTTGCTCGGTCACCGGCCGACCGGGGTCGACCACGCCACGCGCTTCGCGGTTACGTCGGTGGCGGCGACGGCCGCTGGGCTGCGCATCGAGACTGCCGACGAAGTCGCCCAGCTCCGGCAAACGATCGAGATCACGCTGGGTGATGCGCTGACGATCGCCGCATCGCTGCACAACGACGGCGGTACCCGGTTCCACCTCGATGCGTTGCACATCGCCGTGCCGCTCCCCGATCGGGCGAACGAGCTGCTCTTGTTCGATGGCCGATGGGCCAGAGAGTTCGCCATGCGGCGCGTCCGTTGGGACGGGGGCACGCACCAGATCGACAACCGCCGAGGGCGCACCTCGCACGAGCATCCACCGCTGCTCTACGCGGGCACGCCCGGATTTGGTGAGTGGGCAGGCGAGGTGTGGGGCGCGCACCTCGCCTGGAGCGGCAATCACAGCGTGCGCGCCGAACGACTCGCCGACGGTCGGCGTTACCTCCAGCTAGGCGAGCTGCTGCAACCCGGCGAGGTGGTGCTCGAGCCGGGCGACACCTACCGCACGCCGGACGTCGTGGTGGTGTTCGGTGCTGGCCTCACTCCGGCCAGCTGGGGATTCCACCGCACGGTGCGTCACCGGATGCCCCTGCGTTCGGCGCCCCGCCCGGTATTGGCCAACACGTGGGAGGCGGCGTACTTTGACCACGCCCACGACACTCTGTGGGAGCTGGCCGACGCCGCATCCGCCGTCGGCGCCGAACGATTCGTGCTCGACGACGGCTGGTTCGGCAGCCGCCGCGACGATACGACCGGCCTTGGCGACTGGACGGTGTCGGCCGACGTGTACCCCGATGGTCTTGCGCCGCTCATCGATCACGTCCGCGCTGCAGGCATGGAGTTCGGTATCTGGATCGAACCCGAGATGGTCAACCGAGACTCGGACCTGTACCGGGCGCACCCCGACTGGGTGCTCGCCGACACGCGTTCTGACCCGGTGCTCGGGCGCAACCAGCTGGTGCTCGACCTGACCAATCCGGACGCGTTCGATCATGTGTTCCAGCAGCTCGACGCGCTACTCCGCGACCACGACGTCGCCTACGTGAAGTGGGACATGAACCGCCCCCATGTGGCGCCGGCAACGGTGACCGGCGCGCCGGGCACTCGGTTGCAAACCCATGCGGTGTACCGGCTGCTGGACGAGCTGCGTGTCCGACACCCGCAGGTGGAGTTCGAGTCGTGTTCGGGAGGCGGAGGTCGCATCGACCTCGAGATTCTGCGGCGTACCGAGCGGGTGTGGGCGAGCGACTGCAACGATCCGCTCGAACGGCAACAGATTCAGCGAGGACTCTCCACGCTGCTGCCGCCCGAGGTGGTCGGGGCGCACATCGGCGCGCCGCAGGCGCACACCACACAGCGGATGGCGCGTACATCGTTTCGCGCGGCCACGGCGTTGTTCGGCCATCTCGGGATCGAGTGCGATCTGACCGCACAGTCGCCGGGTGAGCGCCAACGGATCGCTGAAGCGGTTGCGCTGTACAAACGGTTCCGATCGCTCATCCACTCAGGCGACGTGGTGCGATTCGACACCGAGTCCACCGTTGCCGCGCATGGGGTGTACGCCGCCGACCGGGGCGAGGCGTTGGTGTCGTTCGCACAGCTCACCACATCGCCGCATCAGGTGCCAGCTCGGTGGGTGCTCCCCGGCCTCGATGCCGACGCCCGGTACGAGGTGCGTCACGTGCCGCTGCCCGGTGAGGCCCTGGGGATCGCCGTCACCCAGCCCGAGTGGATGGGGCGGTCCGATCCGCTCGTGGTCACGGGCCAGCAGCTCGCGCTGCTCGGGCTGCAACCGCCGGTACTGCACCCGGAGAGCGCCGTGCTCGTTCACCTCTCCCGTGTGGGCACGTCACGGTCAGCTGGTCCAGCACCTCAGGGCGGGTAGGCCTCCTACGAGGGCCGCGGGCGATTCCGGTAGTGCCAGTAGATCTCTGCCATCGGTCGGACGTATCCGTGTTCGTTGCGGTCGGCGTCGAGCGCTGGCCAATCGAGCGCCGTACCGTCGAGCGCGCGGGGCAAGTGGTCGACGCGGATGTGCCAACCGGCGAGCACCGAGTTGCGTGCCCGTTCGTCTGGCGGGCGAGTGTCGATGAACACCAGCCGAGTGGCGTCAGCCTCAGCGTGCAGTTGCCACGACAGCGTCGAGCCATCGGTGAAGGCGACGTCGATGCGACGCGGTGCGTCGAGGGTGGTGATGGTCCCCGACGAGACGGGTGCTTCACTGTCGCTGGCCCCGAGCCACAGATCGAAGTGACCGCCAACGCGCAGATCAACGCGGGCGCGAACGGCCAGCCACATCTCCATCTGATCGGGTTCGGTGATCGATTGCCACACCCGATCGATCGGATGCGCGAGGACGCGCTCGAAGCGGATGGTGGCGCGTTGATTCGGGTCGATGCCGATCACACCTTCTGCCTCTGGTGGAATCGGATGTGTTGATTGCTGCATTGGTCACTCCTTCAGCGGTGATCGTGTTCGGCGGGTTCAGTGGACTCGGTGGGTGGGGTGGACTCGGTGTCGTCGAGGTGCTGCTCGAGTCGGTCGAGCCGCTGCGCCCACTGGCGGCGAAACGGCTCGAGCCACTCGTCGACCTCGCGCAGCGGCGCCGGGTTGACCTCGTACCAGCGGCGCTGGCCGTCGGGGCGAACGCGCACGAGTTCTGCCGCACGGAGCACCCGCAGATGCTTCGACACCGCCGGCTGGCTCAGTCCGATGCCCTCGGTCAACGCGCCCACGGTTTGCGGGCCACGGCCCAACTCCGACATGAGCAGCCGACGGTTCGGATCGGCCAGTGCCGCGAACGGATCCACGACCTAAATATGCCGTACTAGTTATATAGCTGTCAAGGAATATGCGGAGGAACGCAGCGATCCTCGACCGCGCGCCACCGGTAGCCTCGGCGGCCGTGTCCGATCGCATCACCCCCGACGACGTGGTTAAGGTCGCCCGACTCGCTCGGCTGTCACTGACCGACGACGAGGTGGCGACCGCCACCACCGAACTCGGCGACATGCTCGATCACTTCGCCGACATCGATGCGCTCGACCTCGACGATGTCGAGCCGATGACCCACCCCGTGCCGATCGACAACGTGATGCGCGACGACGTCGCTGCCGCCACGCTCGATCGTGACGAAGTGCTTGCTGCCGCGCCTGATGCCGCCGACGGTCGATTCCGAGTCCCGCCGATCATCGGGTTGGAGGACTGACGTGAGCGCCATCGAGCCGCCCACTCGCGACCAGCGCGCCACCGATATCGCTGCCGGCGTACGGTCTGGTGTTGTGACGGCCACCAGCGTCGTCGACGATCACCTCGCCGCAATCCACGCGCACGACGGGGACGTCCATGCGTTCAACACCGTGCTCGCCGACGAGGCGCGCGCCCGGGCGACGTCGATCGACGAAGCCGCAGCTGCAGGGACCGAGCTCGGGGCACTGGCCGGTGTGCCGATCGCGCTCAAGGACAACATGTGCACGCGTGGGATTCCCACGACGTGTTCGTCGAAGATCCTCGATGGGTGGCGGCCGCCGTACGACGCCACGATCGTCGAGCGCCTGCACGCGGCCGGTGCCGTGGTGATCGGCAAGACCAATCTCGACGAGTTCGCCATGGGGTCGAGCACTGAGAACTCGGCATTCGGACGGACCCACAACCCGCTCGATCTCGATCGGGTCCCGGGCGGTTCCAGCGGCGGCTCGGCGGCGTCGGTCGCTGCGGGGTTTGCGCCCGTGGCATTGGGCTCCGACACCGGCGGATCGATCCGCCAGCCCGCCGCGTTGTGTGGCGTTGTCGGCGTGAAGCCGACCTACGGAGCGGTCAGCCGACTCGGACTGGTCGCATTCGCATCGAGTCTCGATCAGATCGGACCGTTCGCTCACGACGTGGCCGACGCGGCGCTCGTGCTCGAGGCGATCTCTGGGCACGACCCGGGTGACTCAACCTCGATCGAACAGGGCCCGCTCGAGCTGACCGCATCGCTCGATCGCGGCGTGGACGGAATGCGCATCGGTCGGATCACCGACCTTCCAGAGGGCGCTGATCCCGACGTGGTCGAGCGAGTCGACCAAGCATTCGCCGCACTTGCCGATGCTGGCGCAACGATTGTCGACGTCACGGTTCCTGCGTTCGGCTACGGACTCACCGCCTACTACCTGATTGCGCCGGCAGAGGCGTCGAGCAACCTGGCCCGCTACGACGGTGTGCGCTTCGGGATGCGCGCCGATGCCGCCGACACCAACGCGATGTACATCGCAACACGCACCGAAGGGTTCGGTGCGGAGGTGAAACGGCGGATCATGCTCGGCACCTACGCGCTGTCCGCTGGCTACTACGACGCGTACTACGGCCGGGCCCTGAAGGTCCGGCGCCGCATCGCCGCCGACTTCGCGGCGGCCTACGCGCAGGTTGATGCGCTGGTCACCCCGGCGTCGCCGAGTGTGGCCTTCCGGGCCGGCGACAAGACCGCCGACCCGATGTCGATGTACCTCTGCGACACCTACACCATCCCGGCCAACCTCACCGGCGAGCCGGCGATGAGTGTGCCGTTCGGCCGCGGCGCCGACGGCCTCCCGGTTGGCGTACAGGTGATCACCCCCGCCCTGGAGGATGCGCGCATGTTCCAGGTCGCCGCTGAGCTCGAACGTCGCGCCCCAACCGCCGAGTAACCCGCCTCATCTAGCGGTGAGCCAAACCCGGCGATGCTCGGGTCTCGCTCATTGGTCGGAGGCCGCCAGCGGTTGCGGTGAG
>JBCBSO010000009.1:0-16678 GCA_039819205.1 Actinomycetota bacterium | reverse complement strand
CTATTCCGACGCCGGAGATGGCCGTTGAGGCCGGCCTTGCTCAGATGCCTTGGCCGTATTCCTCACGCAGCGACTGCACCATAGCGAGGAACCGGCGGACCATGCCTTCGAAACTCTGCATGATCTCGTCCATCTGGAAACCCGACTCGATCGCCGCCACAGCACCGCCCATCTCGTCGATTCGCTCGATGTACTCCCACGACAGGCGCTCGACCTCGTCGGTCAGTGACTCGACGAAGTACGACCCGGCGAGCGGGTCGGGAGTGTCGACCACGCCCGACTCGTACCCGATGATCTGCTGCGTGCGGAGCGCGATGCGGGCGGCCTCTTCGGTCGGCAAGCTCAACGCCTCGTCGTAGCCATTGGTGTGCAAGCTCTGGGTGCCCCCGAGCACTGCGGCGAGGGCCTGCAGTGATGTGCGCACGATGTTGTTCATCGGCTGCTGCGCTGTCAACGTCGACCCGCCGGTCTGGGTATGGAACCGCAGCATCTTGGCTTTCGGGTTGGTCGCCCCGAACCGCTCGGTCATGATCCGGTCCCACATCCGTCGCCCAGCGCGGAACTTGGCCACCTCTTCGAAGAAGTTGTTGTGTCCGTTCCAGAAGAACGACAGGCGCGGCCCGAACTCGTCGACGTCCAACCCGGCATCGATCGCGGCCTGCACGTAGGCGATGGCGTTGGCCAGGGTGAAGGCGATCTCCTGCACCGCCGTCGAGCCGGCCTCGCGGATGTGGTAACCCGAGATCGAGATCGTGTTCCAGTTGGGAACGTGCTGGCTGCAGTACTCGAAGATGTCGGTGATGATGCGCATCGACGGCCGCGGCGGATACACGTAGGTGCCGCGAGCGATGTACTCCTTCAACAGGTCGTTCTGGATCGTGCCGCCAATCTGATCGGCCGTGACCCCCTGCTCTTCGGCGACGAGTTCGTACATCAACAGCAGGATCGCCGCCGTCGAGTTGATCGTCATCGACGTCGTCACTTTGTCGAGCGGAATGTCGGCGAGGAGCGTGCGCATGTCGGCCATCGAGTCGATGGCCACACCGACCTTGCCCACTTCGCCCTCAGCGCGGCCGGCGTCGGAGTCGTAGCCCATCTGCGTCGGCAGGTCGAACGCACACGACAAGCCGGTCTGACCCGCGTCGAGCAGGAATTTGAACCGTTCGTTCGTCGACGCGGCATCGCCGAACCCCGAGTACTGACGCATCGTCCACAGACGCCCCGTGTACATCGACGGGTAGACGCCACGCGTGAACGGTGGCGTGCCGGGTGCACCGAGCTGGGCCTCGACATCCCAGCCGTCGAGATCCGACGAGTCGTAGAGGCGCTTGACCTCGATGCCCGAATCGGTCTGCGGCAACTCGCGTGCGCTGTCAGCCATGCCCGCATCGTATGCCTGGCGGCCCCGCCCACACCATGGTCGTGCGACACTTCAACCGCCCGCCGGGATCCGCCATTGACCCCACCGCTACGCTGGCCACATGGCCGTTACCGAAGAGCCGATCACCACGTCGAGCACCGATCGCAGCATCGATGGCATCCCGCTGACACCGAAGGAGGTCGGACTCGACGGGATCCCCGAGTTCGACACCGTCGAAGAGGAGCGCCACTACCGCAAGACGCATCTCGCCGGCGCGCTGCGCACGTTCGGCCGCTTCGGGTTCTCCGAAGGCGTCGCCGGACACATCACCGTGCGCGACCCCGAGTACCCCGAGCTGTTCTGGGTGAACCCCTTCGGAATGAGCTTCCGCCACATCCGCCAAAGCGACCTCATCCTCGTCGACCACGACGGCAACGTCGTCTACGGCACCCAGCCGGTGAACCGCGCCGCGTTCGTGATCCACGCGGCGATCCACGCGGCCCGTCCGGATGTGATCGCAGCAGCGCACGCCCACTCGCCGTACGGCAAGTCGTTCAGCTCGCTCGGCATCCCGCTGGCCCCGCTCACCCAAGACGCCTGCATCTTCTACAACGACCATCGCGTGATCTCCGAGCAGGGTGGCGCAGTGGTGTTCGACATCGACGCCGGCAAGGAACTGGCCTCGAAGTTCCCCGACGGCAAGGCCGCAATCCACCAGAACCACGGCCTGTTCACCGTCGGCGAGACCGTCGACGAAGCGGCGTTCTGGTTCATCTCGATGGAGCGCTCCTGCCAGGCGCAGTTGATGGCGATGGCGGCGGGTGATCCGATCGAGATCAACGACGAGTACGCCACCTACACCCAGCAGAACACCGGGTTCCACGCCGCGGGGTGGTTCAGCTTCCAGCCGATGTGGGACGAGATCTCCCGCTCGGAACCGGAACTGTTCGACTGAGCTCGACCGAGTTCCGCTCGCCGGCGGTCGCCCGCTGGCTGAACACCGCGCAACCAGAGGCACTCTTCGTCCTCTCGGCGATCGCGCAGTACGTCGGTGCTGCAATCGCCGTCGTGCTCTTCGACGAGGTCGAGCCACAGACGGTGGCGTGGTTTCGCGTGATCGGCGCAGCTGCAGCTCTGCTGCTGGTGTCGCGCGGGTGGCGTCGCGGGTGGACCCGCGACCAGCTCGTTGCGGCAGGCGTGTTCGGTATCGCCACGGCGTTGATGAACACGTTCTTCTACCTCGGCATCGACCGCATCGATCTGGGCAAGGCAGTGGCCATCGAGTTCATCGGACCGATCGCCGTTGCCGCTGCCGCCACCCGCTCGGCGCGCAACGCATTGGCGCTTGTGTTTGCTGCCGCCGGCGTGGTCGTACTCGGTGGTGGAGAGATCGAGGGCAACGCGCTAGGCCTGCTGTTCATTCTGCTGGCATCGGCGATGTGGGCCGCGTACATCGTGGTCGGTTCGCAGGTGGCGCAGCTCGACCGCGGTGTCGCAGGCCTGGGAGTGGGCCTGGCGATCGGTGCGCTCGCGACGACGCCGATCGGCGCCCCATGGAGCGGTCCGGTGTGGGTCTCCCCCACGCTGCTTGCGCTGTGCCTACTCGTCGGGGTGTTCTCCAATGCCATCGGCTACGGCATCGACCAATTCACGATGCGGCGCATCCCGGTTCGCCGGTTCTCGCTGCTGTTGGCGTTGCTCCCGGTCACCGCCGTGGCCATCGGCTGGATGGCGCTCGGACAGACCCCGTCCGGTCTGGAACTGCTCGGCGTAGCCCTCGTACTCGTCGGCGTCGCCACCCAAGAACGAGAACGCCGCGACCGCGCCGAGGCCACCGTGCTCACCGAGCCGTCATGACTGTCGGGCCCTTACGGCACGTCTGAGCACCGCACTCTCGGACGGGCCCGACGCCAGCAGCGGCTCCGCAAACGAATGTCGGACCCTTACGGCACGCTTGAGCACCACAATCCCGGACGGGCCCGACGCGAGCAGTGGCTCCCTGGCGGTCGCGCACTGCCGCACCTATGTGCGGCGCCAGGTGAGTTGGAGGGCGTCGCGGTCGGCGTTCGAACGGTTCTCCGTTCCGGAGTGCAGCAGATGCCCATTGAACACGAAGGCCGTGCCCGCCGGCCCCGTCAACGCGATCTCATCTGGATGGCTGGCGAGTGAGCCGGACTGTCGCTGGAGATCGGGTCGTCGGTGGCTCCCCGGCACGACGCGCGTGGCCCCGTTCGTCTCCGTGAAGTCGACGAGCGCAACGATCGCCGTCGCGACTCGGGCGGGCCCGTCGTCGAGTTTGGGTGCATCGTCGGCATGCAGCTGCTGCGACCCGTAACCCGGCTGCGGACAGCGGTACGACGCTTGGTCCAGTTGCGACGTGGGGCCAAGGATCTCGTGCACCAACTCGAGCACTGCTGAGTCCGCGCACAGTGCCCCGACGACGTCGCACCGGCGCTCGAGCGCAAACAGATGCCGAGTGCCGGCGCCGGGTTTATCGCCAGTCGCCCGCTCCTCTGCAGGCACAGCAAGCAGTGCGCGGCAGCATTGCATCACCGCCGCAATCTCGTCGGCGGTCAGGGCATCTCGAATCCCGACCCAGCCCGCACCGTCGTCGAACACGCCGCTCACCGTAGGGCGACGTGGCGCGCGACTCGCGTGGGGTTAGTCGAGCCCAGGGGCGCAGAGTCCGTCGAGTTCCTTGATCTGAATGCGATCGCGGTTGTCGAAGGTCACTTCGTTGCTGGGGTCGGGCTGCAGCTTGAACACGCGGAACTCCATCTCGGTCGTATCGACCGTGAGGATCCGCCCGATCAGCCCGTCGCCGAGATCGAGAATCAGCTTGATCGTTTCCAGCGCCTGGATCGAGCCGATGATTCCCGGCAACACGCCGAGCACGCCGGCCTCGGCGCAGCTCGGCGCAAGTTCCGCAGGCGGCGGCTCGGGCACCATGTCGCGGTACGTCGGACCCGCGGTGGGGTGAAACACGCTGACCATGCCCTCGAACCGAAAAATCGATCCGTGCACCACGGGGATGCCGAGCTTTACGCTGGCATCGTTGAGCAGGTACCGGCTGGGGAAGTTGTCGGCGCCATCGACGATCACGTCGTAGTCGGAGATGATGTCGATGATGTTCGTTGCGTCGAGGCGGGTGTCGTACGTGACCACGTTGACGTCGGGGTTGAGCATCGTCAGCGTTTTCTTCGCCGAGTCGACCTTGCGGTCGCCGACCCGGTCCACGTTGTGCAAGATCTGTCGCTGCAGATTCGACGAGTCGACCTCGTCCATGTCGACGATGCCGATCGTGCCGACGCCGGCAGCGGCCAAGTACAGGGCAGCTGGCGAACCAAGCCCGCCGGCGCCGAGCATCAGCACCTTGGCATCGAGCAACTTGGCCTGGCCCTCGACGCCCACCTCGGGCAGCAACAGGTGACGCTTGTAGCGGTTGGTCTGCTCCGGTGAGAGCGAGGCCGGAGTGGTCCAGGCACGGCCCTCGTCCTTCCAGCGGCCGAAGCCGCCGTCCATCGACAGTGCATTCGAGTACCCGAGCTCGGCCAGCGTCTTGGCGGCGAACGCCGAGCGCACACCGCCGGCGCAGTACACGACGATCTCCGCGTCTTTGTCGGCGATCCGATTCTCGATCTGGGCTTCGAGGTGCCCGCGCGGGATGTGGATGGCGCCGGCGAGCGCGCCCTCGTCGTACTCATCGGGCTCGCGCACGTCGAGCACGGTGGCACCGGCGGCGATCCGCTCAGCGGCGGTGGCGGTGTCGATCTCGTCGATCTCGGATTTGGCGTTGGCGAGCAGGTCGCGGAACGTGGCCATGGGAAAACCCTAACGTGAATGCCGATCAGGTCGGTCGGGAATCGTCTACTGGCAACAACCTCGTGAGGAGCCGGCAAATTCCCGGGCACCGCTGCGAGCGGGCTCAACCGGCTGGTTCGTCGACCAACGCGGGGAGCACGTCGCCGATCGGGCCGCGCAACAAGTAGTCGGCATAACGATCCATCCCGGTTTCGTCGCCGTTGACAATGATCACGGCCGCCCCCGCCGCCTTCGCTCGGGGCACACAGTTCGCCGCCGGGAACACGCTCAATGTCGAGCCGACGGCCAGCAACACGTCGCTCTCTTCGCTCACCCGCAGTGCCCGGTCGATCACCTCGGGCACCAGCGCCTGACCGAAGCTGATCGTGTCGCTCTTCAGAATCCCGCCGCAGACCAGACAGGGCGGATCCTCCTCGCCGGCGCGCACCCGCTCGAGCGTCTCGGCCATCGGGCGGCGGTCGTGGCAGTCCCAACAGCGCGAGTACCAGATCGTGCCGTGCACCTCGATCACCCGATCGGCGTCATTGCCCGCCTTCTGATGGAGGCCGTCGATGTTTTGGGTCACCACCGCGTGCAGCTGGCCACGACGCTCGAGCTCGACGATCGCTGCGTGGCCGGCGTTGGGCTGGGCATCCCACGCCGGCGTGGTCAGCCGGTTCTGCCATGCCGCCTGCCGCACCTCCGGGTCGTTGAGGTAGTACGAGATGTCGGACGCCTTCTCGGCCTTCGGGTTCTTGGTCCACAACCCATTGGGACCGCGAAAATCGGGAATTCCCGAGTCGGTCGAGATCCCCGCGCCGGTCAACACCACGATGCGCTGCGCACCGGCGATCACGTCCCGCGCGGCGGCGGTCATCGGCGGCAATGGCCCGTCTGGCATCGGCGTGACGCTACTCGCGCTTTATGACTCCAACCCTGCGAGACTGGCGGCGATGCGCTTCCTCATGGCCGTCGCCGCCGTGACGGCGATGCTCGGCACGTCGACCTTGTGGGCGGCGCCATCGATCGACAACCTGGCCGCACCGGCTGCGCCCGCCGAGCAAGCGGTACGCGACGTGCAGTGGCGCGCGGGCGCCTCCTGCGACCTCACCACCGTCGAGGCGCTCGCCGCTCGCCGACCAACGGTGCGCCAGTTCGTCGTGTCGGCCACCAACTCCTTCGGCGACACCACCGGCACGGTGTTTGTTGCGGTACAGCGCAACGACGGCTCGTGGGCGTGCCAGACCGAACCCCAGGTGGCGCGTTTCGGGCGCACGGGCACACGCCCGCTCGACGACCGACGCTCTGGCGATGGCACCACACCGGCTGGCGTGTTCCCGCTTGGCGAAGTCACGGCGTGGGATGGGCAACGGGTCAACGTGTTCGGCAACCAACCCGACCCGGGGGTACGCGATGGCGTGGCCTACCGCGATGTGCAGCCGCAGGACTGCTGGGGAGCAACGGCAAACACCCCCGACTACCAACGGCTCGTTGCCCGCCAGGGTTGTCCCGGGCCGAACGACGAGTGGCTTCCCCGATTCGGCGACGTCTACGCGCACGCTGCGGTGATCGGCGCCAACCTCAATCCGGTCTCCGGCGACGAGCCGGATGAGCCCCCGTACGCTGCGGCGATCTTCCTCCACCGCCACTCGTACGCGGCCGATGGCAGCACGCGACCGACGAGCGGCTGCGTCTCGCTGCCGCTCGGCGACCTGGTCACGACGATCCGCCTGCTCGACCCGCGCCTCGATCCGCACTTCGCGATCGGTCCCACCGACTGGCTGCGCACCAGCGCATAACGCGCCCGCGTAAGGCGCTCGCCACTCGGCCGTCAGGACGGTTGACGAACAGGAGGACTCACCATGCCCATCTCTCGAATCACCGCGCTTGCTGCGCTGCTCACCGCCGCTCCACTCATCTCCGCACCCCTCACCGCTGCAGCCAGCCCGCTCGACGGCGGGCGGAGCGACGCCGCAGGGCACCTTTTTGGCTCCGCTCCGCGCAACGAAGACATCCCGACGTGCCGCGGCGTGCCCGCAACCCACATCAACGAAGACGGCACCGCCGACGACGATGTCATCGTGGTCACGGACCCGAGCGTGTCGATCAACGCGTGGAACGGCGACGACGTGATCTGCGTATCGACGGGTCACGGCTACGGCGCAACTGTCGACGGCGGAAACGGCAACGACTCAATCATCACCTACAGCGGCGAGAACTTCATCTACGGAGGCGCCGACAACGACTCGATCATGTCGAATACCGCTGATCATCTGCTCGACGGCGAGTCGGGCAACGACAACATCTACATCGGTCAGCATCCCGACACCGCCGTGTATGGCGGCGACGGCAACGACCGCATCCTCGGAAGCCCATTCGCCGACACGATTCACGCCGGTGACGATGACGACCTGGTCATCGGGTTCGGCGGCAACGACACGGTGCAGGGCGGCGACGGCAACGACCGGCTGGAAGGTCGTGCCGGTGCCGACGATCTCGATGGCGGCCCTGGCTCGGATACGTGCGTCGATCAGGCTGCCCCGGCAACGACGTTCACCAGCTGCGAAACCAGTCTCGGCGTGCTCTTCGACGGCGGTTTGGGATTCGCCACCTGATCATCGAGGTCGACGCCGCTCGATCAGGCGGCCGGTAGCGTCGGGACGGTGTCAGAACAGGTGATCACCGAGGCCGCGCGGCGACGCACGTTTGCCATCATCAGCCACCCTGACGCGGGCAAGACGACGCTCACCGAGAAGTTCCTCCTGTACGCCGGCGCGATCACTGCCGGCGGCGCGGTCAAGGCTCACGAAGGCCGCCGTGCCGCCACCTCGGACTGGATGGACATGGAACAGAAGCGCGGCATCTCGATCACCTCGACCGCGCTGAACTTCCCGTACCGCGACCACGAGCTGAACCTGCTCGACACGCCCGGCCACCGCGACTTTTCCGAAGACACCTACCGCGTGCTCGCCGCAGTCGACGCGGTGGTGATGGTGCTCGACTCGGCTAAGGGCATCGAGCCGCAAACCCTCAAGCTGTTCGAGGTGTGTCGTTCACGTGACCTGCCGGTGATCACGTTCCTCAACAAGTTCGATCGGCCGAGCATGGACCCGCTCGAATTGCTCGACCAGATCGAGGAGCAGATCGATCTCCGACCCACCCCGGCGACGTGGCCGGTCGGCACCCACGGCGACTTACGCGGCGTGATCGATCGTCGCTCCGATGTGTTCACGCGCTACACCCGTACCGCCCGAGGCGCCCAGATCGCCCCCGAAGAGGACGTTCCCGCCGAACGCGCCGCCGACGAAGAAGGCGCTGCCTGGGAACAGGCGGCAGAGGAAATCGAACTGCTGACCGCGATGGACGCCGATGTCGATCTCCCCAGTTTTCTCGCCGGCGAGTCGACCCCGGTGTTCGCCGGATCGGCGTTGACCAACTTCGGCGTCCGCCACCTGCTCGACGCCGTGGTCGATCTCGCTCCGGCACCAACTCCACGCGACGACCGCGACGGCAAGCCGCGCCATCTCGACGAGCCGTGCTCGGCGTTCGTATTCAAGGTGCAGGCGAACATGGACCGCAACCACCGCGACCGCATCGCCTTTGCCCGAATCTGCTCGGGTCGCTTCGACCGAGGCATGGTGATGACGTGCGCGCGCACCGGCAAGCCGTTCGCCACGAAGTACGCATCGACGGTGTTCGGCGCCGAGCGAACCACGATCGACGAAGCCTTTCCCGGCGATGTCGTCGGCCTCGTCAACGCCACGGGACTGAACATCGGCGACTCGTTGTTCGACGAGAACGGCGCAGCGGTGGAGTTCCCCGGCATTCCACAGTTCGCCCCAGAGGTATTCGCCACCGCGCACCCGGCCGATACCGGCAAGTCGAAGCAGTTCCGCAAGGGACTCGACCAACTCGACGAAGAGGGTGTGGTCCAGGTGCTGCGCGATCCCGACTGGGGCGACGCGTCACCGGTGCTCGCCGCCGTTGGCCAGCTGCAGTTCGACGTGTTCGCCAACCGGCTCGACATCGAGTTCAACGCACCGATCGAGCTGTCGTCGGCGCCGTACCAGGCAATCCGCCTCACCGACACCGAGTCGGCGAACATCCTGCGCGAGAAGCCTGGCGTGCGCATCCTGTCGCGCAACGACGGCGCGTTGGTGGCGTTGTTCGAGAACAAGTACGCCTTACAACGGATCGAGCAGAACGAACCCGAGCTCGTGCTCGAACACATCATCGCTGGCTGACCGGCGGTCGCCAAGTGTCAGCTTCACCGTGCGTCCACCTCGTAGGGTGCGGATCATGACCAGCGCCATCGCCCGTCTCGTCGGCGGTGTGACCGTTGTGTGTGGCTCGTTGCTGCTCGCCGGCACCGCCACCGCAACGACGCCCGACACCACTGCGACACCTGACACCACTGCCGCCCCGGCGACCACCGCGGCACCGGCAACCACAGCTGCTCCCGACAACGGCGGCAGCGACATCGACTGGGGGCCGATCGCCATCGTCGCGGCGCTGGCCATCGTGCTCATCGCCATCCTCGCCGCGTTGGCGTCGCGTCGTCGCCCATCAGCGGTCGCATCGACTGCCAGCGCACCACGCAGCAACAGCTACGAGATCGAGCTCCTCGGCACCGCACAGTGGTTCCACGACCAGCTGTCACTCGAACTGCAGGCCTCCCCGCCAGAACAGGCTGCCCAGCGGTGGTCGGTCGACCGCAGTCGGGTCGATGGCATTGTGATCGGCGCACAGCAACAGGCGGCGCGCGCGAACCCCGAGGCGTGGAGTCGACTCGGCCAGGCAGTGTCGCTGCTCTCGGGCGCGCTCGACACGTCGATCCAGTTGCGCAATCAGGAGAATCCCGACGCCACGCTGGTCGCCGAGTCGGTTCAGGTGGTCAACCGCCGGCGGGCAGAGCTGCAATCGTTGCTGTCGGCGCTGGCGCCGCTCGTGCGCGGCGGATGACGAACCGCTGATGACGGATCTGTCCGGCCGGCACGTGGTGGTCGTCGGCGGCACCGGCACCATCGGGACTGCGGTGGTTGCGGCGGCCGCCGAAGCGGGGGCACGTGTCACAGCGACCGGGCTCTTCGAGCACGAGATCGCCGACCGCGACGGCGACACGGCGTCGTGGGCGACACTCGACATCACCAATCAGGATGCGGTGCTCGCCTTCGTCGACGATCTCGACGGCGTGACCGACATCGTTTCCGCCGCTGCGGCCCGCCCGTTCGCCGGGTTGATGGACATGGCCGACGACGACCTCACGGCGCTCGTCGACTCCAAGTTGTGGGGTTCGTTCTGGCTGGGTCGGGCCGCCGGCCGATCGCTTCCAGACCACGGCACCCTCACCTTCATCTCAGGGCTTCTCGCCGACTACCCGGACGCGGCAGCGCCCGTCGCTGCAGTGAGCGCTGCGGTCGAGGCGCTGACAGCTGGCCTTGCTGTGGAACTCGCCCCGCGGCGCGTCAACTGCGTATCACCCGAGGCGCTCGGGTCGACTGGACGTGGCACACACGCCGGGTCGGGCGACGATGTCGCTGCGCTGATCATGGCGCTGATATCCAACCCATGGATGTCCGGCTCGATCGTGCCGATTCACGGCGCATCAAAGCCATAGCGACGGGCCGGGCGCAGGCCGGCGGACCGTCACCACGAGCCAGAGCTTCCGCCGCCCCCGCCCCCGCCGACGCCCCCGCCGGAGAACCCACCACCACCGCTGCCGCTCGATGACGGTGCCGTGTACGTCGAGCGGAACGCGCTCGAGTTCGTCGACATTAACAGTGGTCCGTTGAGCGCCAGGCTGCGGTCGGGAATGTTGCTCGACTCGACGGCTCGCTTCCAGGCATCGGCAGCGTCGAGCGCCACCGCCCAGGCGCTGTACTCGCGCAGTAGCCCGTGCTCCCACGCCCAGTCGACGTGGCGCCCCTCACTGGCATCGAGGAACCGCCGAAACGACTCGGTCCGCAGCGTCAGCGCGGAGCCCGTCGCCGTACGCGCCGGGAGCAAGCGGCGATAGGCGATCAACGCGACCGCCGCGATCACCAGAATGCTGAGCAGCACCGCCGCCCACGGCGCAGCGAGGAGCGGAATGAGATTGGGCAGCGCAGCCGCAAAGATGTTCACGCCAAACACCACGATCACGATGGCGAAGCCCAGGAACGACCCGAGCGAGCGGCGATCGAGGCCACCGGCACCTGGCCCGCGGTCCCACCATCCCGACTGGCCGGCAAAGCGATCTTGCTCCTTCCGGATCATCGACCACGTTGTGGTGAAGTCCTTGTCGTACTTGCCGAGCTCCACATCACCCTTGGCGAAGAGCCGGTCGAGGTGGCCGTGGTCGATGGCGTTCAGCCGTGCCTCAGTGTCGCCGCGTCGCAGGGTGAGGTCGTCGGATCCATCGCGATCGACGATGATCGCGCCGCGGGCGATCATCTCCGAGAACCATGCCGACACCGAGTCGTTGCCCACGCGCTCGTGCAGCAGCAGCGTCCCCTGCCACGGCTCGACGCCCCGGGGTGGGGCGAACTCGATCGTCGCCATGTCGGACAGCCGCGAGTCGGGGACGCGATACGTGGGAACGTCGGCGACCGGGTCACCCACCTGTGGAACCGGCAGGTCGCCGTACGCCGCAGTCGCCGCCCCGCCGGCGACCACCTCGTTGCTGCCGTACCAGCGGCTCCAGCGGAACACGGCGAACGCGACGAGCACCCCTGCGACCCCCACCACCAGCGCCAGCGGCGACGGTCCGGATGGCACTCGACTCGGCACGGCTGGCTCGGCCGGCACGACCACGTCGGTCCGCCCGTTGAGTACGCCGCCGACCGTGATTCCCTCGCTTGGCGCCAGCGGTTCGATCACGGTGACCCAGTTCCCGTTCGACTGTTCGACGAGTTCGCATCCACCGAAGGAACCAAACGTCCCTGTGTCGCAGTCGGTTGATGCGAAGTCGAAGCCGGTGAGGACCACCTCGAATCGGGCGGTTTCGAACGTCTCCGACGTACCGATCACGTCGAGCGCGAGCACACCGGTGTCGAGCATCGCGTCGGGCAGCGTGTACTCGAGCACATAGCGATGGCGTCCGGTGAACGTCACAGCGGGATCACCAAGCCGAATCCGCGTGTCGCCGCCCACCTGCACCACGTTGATCTCGGCAATGGCGTCGGGGGATGAAGCCACAATGTCGTCGGGGATGCCGAAATCGTTCGGCACGATGCGCTGATACCCGCGGCGCTCGTTCGGCCCGAAGTCGATATCGACGACCTCGCGGATGCGGACGCCGTCCCCGACGGGCTGCACCGTGACCTGCTTGGCGTCGAACGACTCGGGACGAAAGCGGGCGTCATCGCCCCCGCCGATCACACGTACGGCGGCGAGCAGTGTCATCACCACGATGGCGAGGGCAACCGCGATGTGGTTCCAAACCGTGACCTTGTGGATCATCACGCCAGTCTCGCCCGACGGCGCAGCGCGATGCTGGACCGTCGCCGCTACGCAGCGAGCTCGCGCAAGACCTGCTCGCTCTCGGCGTCTGCGGGCAGCAAGGTCTCGAGGCGGATCTCCGACACGGTGATGTCGCGCGCCGCCGTCAGCGACATCACGGTCGTGTACAGCCGCACCAACCGCCCGTCGATCAGTACATGCAGTTCGGTCAGCAGCTGATCGCCGCCCGCCAGTGCGACATCGGGGAGTGCATCCATCCCTGGGTACCCGCGCACCTCGTCGGCGAGCGCGGCCAGCTCGGTGTCGCTCGGATCGAGCTCGCACTCCCGGCGCAGGCGATCGACGAGCGACGCCGCGACGTCTGGCCAGTTGGGTACGTGACGCCTAAGCCCCTCGGCGTGCAAGGCGATACGCAAGATGTTGCCACCGAGCTCGAGCGCCAGACCCGGGTCGACGAGCAGCATCGTCATCATCGACGCCGCATCGTTGCTCAGCTGCAAGTTCCAACATCGATCGACGACGTAGGCCGGGAACGGGTGATGGGCGTCGACGAGTAGCTGCAACGATCGCCGCAGGTCGGCGAGGCCTTCGCCGTCCATGGGCTCTTCGCTATGCGCTGGCGCGAATCCGGCAGCAACGAATAATGAGTTGCGCGCTCGCAGTGGAACGTCGAGGGCGATCGACAGGTGCTCGATCATCTCCGGACTGGGCCTGCTCCGGCCGTTTTCCAGATAACTCAGGTGTCGCTGCGACACCTCCGAGCGCAGCGCCAGCTCGTGCTGGGAAAATCGGCGCTCCGAGCGCCAACGCTTGAGTTCGGCGCCGAAACGCCGGGGATCGGTCTGCACTGCCATCGGTGACGAACCTACGACGGTCACCGCCGCTCGTCGATGACCTCCGAGGTCATCGATCCGCGTCATCGTTCACTGCGGGACGTCGCGTTCCGGTTCGGCAACCAGCTCGCCCATGTTGTGCCACCGGCTCCTCTCCCGCTCCACGTGGCCGGCCCGCTCGGGCCCAGACCATCTCGTGAGGAACGAATCCGCATGCACGACGCCACTCCACCGCCGCCTACGCCAATCAACGGCAAGGAAGCTCCGGCCAAGGCCGGAGACGATGCCAGTCCATCAACCGACGCGTGCGTCGCGATCCGCCCGTGGGTCGATCCACTGGTGGACGACGTCGGCTTCGATCCTCGCTCGCGCTACGTCGAAACGTGCTGGCTCGGCGTGCTCGGCCCCACTGCGACCTGGCTGCTGCGCCGCCTCGTCGACGGCCTCGACCGCGAACCGACGGGATACACCCTCGACCTCGCGGCGACGGCGCGCTCGATGGGCCTCGGTTACCAACCCGATCGCCCGACGTCGCCCTTTGGTCGCGCGCTCCAACGATGTGTGATGTTCGGCGCGGCTCACGCACTCTCCGACGGCTACGCGGTTCGCCGCCGACTGCCTCCCGTCACCGCGCGCCATCTGCGCCGACTACCGACGAGCGTGCGCGAGGCACACGACGCATGGACGACCGAGGTGGTCACGCTCGACGGGCTCACCCGCGCCCATCGACTGGCGATGGCACTACGCGAGTGCGGCGACGACGTCGCGGTGATCGAACACCGCCTCGTGGCGCTCGGCGTCGACCGCGCCACCGCGGCGACCGTCGCCGACAACGAACGCCTTGGTGCCGCGCAGGCCTGAGGCGCCCTGCCAGCTGGCGCCACCGCTTCGATGACCTCGCAGGTCATCGCCCGGATCCAGAACAGCTGCGCATGCTCGATCCATGAGCGACGCCGCACGATCCATCACGACATCGACGACCGCCATCACGGACGAAGACGACGCCACGCATGCTCCGGCGACGGCGCACGCGGTTCCCCGACTGCGCGCCGCGTTGGGCGCGAACGCGCTGTTCTCGGCAGCCACTGGGGCGGCAGCGCTCGTCGGAGCATCGCCACTCGGTCGCTTCTTCGAGGTCGACGACGTCCTCATCCGCGTGATTGGCGCGACGCTCGTGGCCTTCGCCGGTTCGCTCGCGTTGATCCGACGCATCGCCAATCAGATGGTGCTGCGGGCATGGGCGCTGGCGGTGTCGATCGCCGACATCGGTTGGGTGCTCGGCACCATCGTGGTGATCGCCAGTGGCGCCGTGTCGCAGGAAGGAGCGATCGTGCTGATCGTCATCGCGTTCGTCGTCGCCGAACTCGCCCTGACTCAGCTCTACTACCGATCACGTGTGCGTCGTGGTGTGCAGCCGATCAGCTGAACGAGCGCAACGCGGCGATCATCGCGTCAGCAAACTCCTCAGGTTCGAGGATTTCCTCATCCTCGAGTGACGTGCCGACATAGCCGAACGCCCCGATCATGCAGACCTCGAGCATTTTGTCTGGATCTCCGCTGAGGGATCCACCCTCGATCGCGTCGACCACGCGACGCCGCAGTCTCGACCGGGCCTCGTTGCGCAGCGCTTCAACCCCTTCGAGCACCTCGTCGCTCACCACCTCGTGGTGGACCAGCGGAAACATGCCGACCAGATACGCGTGGGCAAACGACTGATCGCGACCAACGCGATAGACCGCCGCCAACACCGCACGGAGGACATCGAGGGGATCGTCGCCCTCGTGCTCGACCGCCGCCTCGATGCCCTCCCGGATCGTCTCGATCATCACGAGCTGCGCTGCGTCGGCGAACATTTCGTACTTGCTGCGATACGCCTTGTACAACGACGACTTGGTGACGCCGGCCCGCTTGGCCACGTCGACCATCGACAACAGCTGCACTGCGTCGGTCTGCATCGCTTCAACCGCCGCGCGCCGGATCCGCTCCTTGGTCTCTGCTGACACCGTCTCGGCCATTCCCGGACGGTAACCGCTCTCGGCCGGACGCCGGCCTACAACAGGGACGCAAGCGCGTCTGTGGCGTCTGCATGCGGCTCGTCGCCGAGCTCGCGTTGCAGCCGTGCGAGTTCATCAGCCAACTCACGAGCGACCCCGCGATAGCCAGGTTCGGCGATCACGTTGTGCAGTTCCGCCGGATCGGCCTCGAGGTCGAACAGCTCCCACTCGGGCGGATCAGCTGGTTCGTTCGCCCCAGGCTGGTCGAGCGGGTCGTTGTAGTAGCCGATCAGCTTGTGCTGATGCGTTCGCACTCCGTAGTGCGCTGGAACGAGGTGAATGCCGTCGCGGTGCATCCAGTACCGGTAGTACATGGACTGCCGCCAATCGTCCGGACGCGTGCCTGCGAGGAGTGGAACGAGGCTGGCGCCTTGCATCGACGCCGGCACATCGAGCCCGGCGAGGTCGAGCAGCGTGGGTGCCACGTCGACGTTGAGCGCCATCTCGGCGGTATCCGAGCCGGCCTCGACGAGGCGTGGATATCGAACGAGGAACGGCATCGCCAACGACTCCTCGTACATCATCCGTTTGTCGAACCAGCCGTGGTCGCCGAGGAAGAAGCCTTGATCGGAGGTGTAGATCACGATGGTGTCATCGGCGAGATCGTTGTGGTCGAGCCAGTCGAGGATGCGGCCGACGCTGTCGTCGACCGCGGCCACGACACGCAGATAGTCCTTGATGTAGCGCTGGTATCGCCAACTGACCTCTTCGTCGGGGGTCAACCCCGGCGGAATCGGCGCCTTCAGGTCGACGATCGGATCGAGGTCCATGATGCGCATCCGCATCGCCTGCACCACCTCGGCGCGGCCGGCGTGATCGTCGAACAGCGTGTCGGGCTCTGGGATGTCGATGTCGTCGTACATCGTGAAGTGGCGGGGCGCCGGTTCCCATGTGCGGTGCGGCGCTTTGTGGTGACAGAGCAGTGCAAACGGACGGTCCGGATCACGACGATCGAGCCAACGCAGCGAGTCGTCGGTGATCAGATCGGTGACGTAACCACCACGCTCGACGATCGTGTGTCCTCGGCCGTCCGGACGGGGCTGCAGCATGATCGGGTTGTGATAGTGCCCCTGCCCGGGGAGTATGCGCCATCGATCGAACCCGGTCGGGTCGTGTTCGGGTCCATGTCCCAAGTGCCACTTGCCGAAGATCGCCGTCTGATACCCGGCGGCCTGCAGCCGCTTGGGGAA